>CAVBNJ010000065.1:0-10579 GCA_963596755.1 bacterium | reverse complement strand
CGGTTACAACATATCGTGTGGAAAGCACAAAAATCGAACTGGTATTTGTACGCGTACGGCGGACAGTGTGGATAAATTGTGGAAAAAGCAAAAATGAGTGCACAGCAGGGCAGTACCCCGAAACGCTCCGAAGCCGCATGTTTCCTGAAAAAATCTGCGAAAATTATTGATTTTAGGGTTGACGAAACAGGGGTTTATGAATATAATTGAAATGATGTTTTCTGTCATACATGTAGTGAAATACTGCCTTGCAGGCAGTTATTGATTAGAATTTAAAGGAGGTGCCTTATCTTATGAAAATGACATTTCAGCCGAAAAAAAGATCCAGAGCGAAAGTTCACGGATTCAGAGCAAGAATGAGCACAAAAGGTGGAAGAAAAGTTTTAGCTGCAAGAAGATTAAAAGGAAGAAAAAAATTATCAGCATAAAACCAAAGGCCGCATAAAATTTATGTGGTCTTTTCTTCTATCTAAAGATATTTTTAAAGCTATTTAATGTAACGAAAAATGAGACAAATCATGAAGGAAAGAATGGATTCATGAAATATTCGGAAAGCCTGAAAAAAAACAGAGATTTTCAGCTGGTTTATAAGCAGGGAACATCGTTTGCAAACCGATTTCTGGTCATGTATGTGAAGAAAAATCAGCTGGGACGGAACCGGATTGGCATTTCGGTCAGCAAAAAGGTGGGAAACAGCGTTGTACGCCACCATCTGGCGAGACTGATCCGGGAGAGTTATCGTCTGCATGAAGAGGAATTTCAGTGTGGAATGGATGTAGTTGTGATTGCGAGAGTAAATGCAAAGAACTGTACGTATTTCGAGATAGAGGGAGCACTTTTGCATCTGGGAAAACTGCATCACGTATTAAAAGGAAAAGAAGAATGAAGACGGTATTGATAAAAGGTATCCGGTTTTATCAGAAGTACCTGTCTCCTCTGAAGAGGGTGCATTGCCCTTATACGCCGACCTGCTCGCAGTATGGGCTGGAAGCGATTCAGAAATATGGTGCTTTCAAAGGAAGTCTGCTGGCATTATGGAGAATACTGCGATGTAACCCGTTTTCACACGGAGGTTACGACCCTGTGCCGTAGAGATTAAGGAGGAAAAGACGTTTTGGATATCGTACTGAGTAAGTCAACGTGGCCGATTATCGGGTGGGTATGCCAGATCCTCGGCTGGCTGATCAATGGAATTTATTTTTGTCTGGAAAAAATTGGAATTCCGAACATCGGTATTGCGATTATTCTGTATACGATTATCATTTATCTGATTCTGACGCCGCTTCAGATCAAGCAGCAGAAGATGTCGAAGATGATGAGCGTTATGCAGCCGGATCTGCAGAGAATTGAGAAGAAATATCAGAACAAGAAAGACCAGGCTTCTCAGATGAAAAAATCTGAAGAAACCATGGCAGTTTATGAGAAATACGGTGTCTCCCCGACGGGAAGCTGCAGTACACTGCTGATTCAGATGCCGATTCTGCTTGCACTGTACCAGGTAATTTACCATATTCCGGGATATATCGGAAGTGTCCGCAATGTATTCCAGGGACTGGCAACACAGATGATGAGTGTATCGGGATATTCTGACATCCTGACACAGTTTATCACAGATAACCGTGTTACCATGTACAGTAAAGTAAGTGAAACATTAACCGAAAACAACCTTTTGGACATGTTTTATGTGCTGAAACCGTCCCAGTGGGCAAAACTGGCCGACATCAGCGAGTTCTCCGGCCTTGCGGATACCATTACAAAAACCGCAGCAGAGTCGAAACATATCAACATGTTCCTTGGATTTAATATTACACAGTCTCCGATGGATGTCATCCGCGAGGGTATGGCAAACGGATCTGCACTTCTGATTGCAGGAGCAATCCTGGTGCCGGTTCTTGCATGGTTTACCCAGTGGCTGAACTACAAACTGATGCCGCAGACGCCAAGCAACAACAGCAGCAATCAGACTGCAAACTCCATGGAAAATTCCATGAAGACCATGAACACCGTAATGCCGGTTTTCTCCGCATTTATGTGTTTATCTTTCTCCATCGGTATTGGTATTTACTGGATCGCCGGTGCGCTCGTTCGAAGCGTACAGCAGGTTATCATCAACCGCCATATGTCCTCGATCGACATGGATGAAGTGATCCGCAAAAACCAGGAAAAAGCTGCAAAGAAGAGAGAAAAAGCGGGTCTTCCGCCGCAGAAAATCACACAGGCTGCAACGCAGAGTGTGCGCAATATTCAGGTACAGGAGCACGAGGAGCCGTCTGCTGAGGAAAAAGAGGCAGCAAGAAAGGCTTCCACAGAGTATTACAACAGTAATCAGGAATATCGTGCCGGAAGTATCGCTGCAAAAGCAAACATGGTAAAACAGTTTGACGAGAAGAACAGCAAAAAGAAAAAATAGGGGGTAAATCTTTATGGAGTTTATCGAAGTATCCGCAAAAACCGTGGACGACGCCATTACAAAAGCCTGCATCGAGCTTCAGGCTGCCAGCGATAAACTGGAGATCCAGGTCATCAGCGAAGGCAGTTCCGGATTCTTTGGAATCGGAAGTAAACCGGCTGTGATCCGTGCCGCTATCAAAGCAGCACCGGAAAAAGAACCGGAAGCACCCCAGAAACCGGAGAAAAAAGAGGCAGCTCCTGCACCGGTAAAGGAAGCGCCGAAGAAAGAAACTGCAAAGAGAGAATTTGAGAGAAAATCTGCTCCGCGCCAGAGCGAGAACACAAGACGTTCCGAAGCAAGAGAGGAGCGCGAGGTCGTTCAGAGAACAGATGAGGAAATTGCACAGATGAAAGCAACAGCACTCGAGTTCTTAAGCGGCGTATTCAAAGCGATGGAGCTCCCGGTTGAGATCCAGATGGAGTACAATGCCGAGAACGGTTCTCTTGAAATCGATTTTGCCGGTGAGGATATGGGTATCCTGATCGGAAAACGCGGACAGACACTGGATTCTCTTCAGTATCTGACCAGCCTTGTTGTCAACAAGGAGCAGAAAGATTACGTCCGTGTCAAACTCGATACGGAAAATTACCGCAAACGCAGAAAAGAGACACTGGAAAACCTGGCAAGAAACATCGCTTACAAAGTGAAGAAGACCAGAAGACCGGTTTCCCTCGAGCCGATGAATCCTTATGAGAGAAGAATCATCCATTCTGCACTGCAGGGAAATAAATTCGTGGAGACCTACAGCGAGGGCAGCGAGCCATACCGCCACGTTGTCGTAGCGCCGAAACGATAAGAAAATCGTAAAAAATCACGCAAAAAGACGGTACCTGTTGAAAATACGGGGTACCGTCTTTTCTTGTTTTCTGGTAAAATAGAAATGTTGACGAAAAGAGAGTGTTTTTAGAAAGGACTGGAAACGATGGCAGGGTTTCATTTGGATGATACGATTGCCGCGGTGTCCACAGCGATGGCGCCGGCGGGAATTGGTATTGTAAGAATCAGCGGAAACGATGCGTTCGAGATTGCGGACCGCGTATTCCGCGCAAAAAAAGAAGGAAAAAAGCTTTCCTCGGTCAAATCACACACCATTCATTATGGCTGGATTACCGAAGGGGAGGAAGTGATTGATGAGGTCCTTGTCATGGTGATGAAAGGGCCGAAAACATATACCGGCGAGAATACGGTCGAGATCGACTGTCACGGCGGTGTGCTGGCGGTGAAGAAGGTGCTTGAGGCAGTCTTAAACGCCGGCGCGCGGGCGGCAGATCCGGGCGAGTTTACGAAACGGGCGTTTTTAAACGGAAGAATGGACCTGACGCAGGCTGAAGCGGTGATGGATGTCATCTCGGCGAAGAGTGCGTATGCCTTAAAAAGCTCCGAGAGCCAGCTTCGCGGAACGGTGAAAAAGGCGATTCGGGCGATCCGCGAAAAGCTGATTTACGAGATCGCATTTATCGAGTCGGCGCTCGACGACCCGGAGCACATCAGCCTGGACGGGTACCCGGAGCGGCTGGCCGGTGTTGTTGCGGAGCAGAAAAAACAGGTGGAAAAACTGCTCGCATCCGCGGATGAAGGAAAGATGATCCAGGAGGGCATTAAGACCGTTATCCTTGGAAAGCCGAATGCCGGAAAATCGTCGCTTCTGAATCTGCTGGCAGGCGAAGAAAAAGCGATTGTAACGGATATCGCAGGAACGACGCGCGATGTGCTGGAAGAAAATCTGGTGCTGAAGGGTATTTCCCTTCGGATTCTCGACACGGCGGGCATCCGCAGGACGGCGGATACCGTCGAAAAAATCGGCGTGGACCGTGCTTTGGAGCATGCAAAAGACGCAGATCTGATCCTCTATGTGGTGGATGCGTCGGTGCCGCTCGATGAGAATGATGCGAAAATCATGGAGATCCTCAAAGGGCGCAAGGCGATTGTGCTGCTGAATAAGTCAGATCTGACCGCGGTGATCGAAAAAGAGGAGATGGAGCAGAAAACAGGCGCTCCGGTCATTAGCATTTCCGCGCGGGAAGAGACGGGTATGGAGGAGCTGGAGGAGCAGATGAAAAAGATGTTCTTCCAGGGCGAAATCTCGTTCAACGACGAGGTTTACATCACGAATGCACGCCACAAACAGGCACTTCTGGCGGCGAAAAAGAGTCTGGAGCTGACCGAGGGCAGCATCGAAATGGGGATGCCGGAGGACTTCTTCTCGATTGATCTGATGAACGCCTACGAGGAGCTGGGCTCGATCATCGGAGAAGCGGTGGGAGAGGACCTGGTAAATGAGATTTTCAGCAAGTTCTGTACAGGCAAATAGTCACGAAACAGTTCGTAGATTTTAGATAGAAAAGGACAGGAAAAAATGGCAGTTTTAGAAGAAACAATTGATATTGCCGTCATCGGCGCAGGCCATGCGGGATGCGAGGCGGCGCTTGCGGCAGCGCGGATGGGACTGGAAACGGTGGTATTTACGGTAAGCGTGGACAGCATCGCGATGATGCCGTGCAACCCGAACATCGGAGGCACCTCGAAGGGCCATCTGGTAAAAGAGATCGACGCGCTCGGCGGCGAGATGGGCAAAAATATTGACAAGACGTTTATTCAGTCGAAAATGCTGAATAAATCAAAGGGACCGGCGGTGCATTCCCTGCGTGCGCAGGCAGATAAGCGGGCGTACAGTCAGTCGATGCGAGAGGTTCTTGAAAATACCGATCATCTGACGATCCGCCAGATGGAGATTGCGGAGCTGATCGTGGAAGACGGCGTTCTGACGGGCGTAAAGGCCGTTTCCGGCGCGGTTTACCACTGTAAGGCTGCCGTCCTCTGTACCGGTGTTTATCTGAATGCGCGGTGCATTTACGGCGATGTGAGCACGTATACCGGTCCGAACGGACTGCAGGCGGCAACACATCTGACGGATTCCCTGAAGGCGAACGGTGTGGAGATGGTGCGTTTTAAAACAGGAACGCCGGCACGTATCGATAAACGAAGCATTGATTTCTCCAAGATGGAAGAGCAGTTCGGCGATGAGCGTGTCGTTCCGTTCTCGTTCTCGACGGATCCGGAGAGCGTACAGATCGATCAGGAGTCCTGCTGGCTGACGTACACGAACGAGGAGACGCACAAAATTATCCGCGAAAACCTCGACCGGTCGCCGCTGTATTCCGGCATGATCGAGGGAACGGGTCCGCGGTACTGTCCTTCGATTGAGGATAAAGTCGTAAAATTTGCCGATAAAAACCGCCATCAGGTATTCCTGGAGCCGGAGGGAAGATACACGAACGAGATGTACGTCGGCGGCATGTCGAGTTCACTGCCGGAGGATGTGCAGATTGCGATGTATCACACCGTGCCGGGTCTGGAGCATGCGAAAATCGTGCGGAATGCGTATGCGATCGAGTACGACTGCATCAACCCGAGACAGCTTCTGCCGTCCCTCGAGTTCAAGGCGATCAAGAATCTGTTTTCCGGCGGCCAGTTCAACGGCAGTTCGGGATACGAGGAGGCTGCGGCACAGGGCCTGATTGCGGGCATCAATGCGGCGCTCCGCGTGCAGGGAAAAGAGGAGCTGGTGCTCGACCGTTCCGAGTCGTACATCGGCGTTCTGATCGATGACCTTGTAACGAAAGAGAACCACGAGCCGTACCGTATGATGACGAGCCGCGCGGAATACCGTCTGCTGCTCCGCCAGGACAATGCGGACCTGCGTCTGCGCAAATACGGCTACCGCGTGGGACTGATCAGCGAGGAGCAGTATGAGGCGCTGAAAGTGAAAGAACAGCGGATTCAGGAAGAGATTGAGCGTGTGGAGAATACGTATGTGGGAACGAGTTCGAACGTCAATGAAATCCTGAAAGAGTACGGTTCGACACTGCTTTCCGGCGGAAGTTCTCTCGCAGAGCTGATCCGAAGGCCGGAGCTGAACTATAAGATGCTGGCGGAAGTAGATCCGAAACGGCCGGAGCTGCCGGAGGATGTGCAGGAGCAGGTCAACATCAACATCAAGTATGACGGCTATATCAAGCGCCAGATGAAGCAGGTGGAGCAGTTCAAGAAGATGGAAGAGAAGAAGATCCCGGAGAACATCAATTACGACGAGATCCAGAGCCTGCGCATCGAGGCGAAACAGAAGCTGAACCTGTACCGTCCGATCAACATCGGCCAGGCATCTCGTATTTCGGGCGTTTCCCCGGCGGATATTTCGGTTCTGCTGGTGTATCTGGGACATAAATAAAAGACGGAGAAAAGTATGAAAGAATATAATCTTGAGGGATTTGAGCGCGGCCTCTCTGAGCTTGGCATTGCGCTTTCCGAAAAGCAGAAGGAGCAGTTTCTGCAGTATTATGAGCTGCTGGTGGAGTGGAATTCGTTTATGAATCTGACGGCGATCACGGAGTTCGATCAGGTGATCACGAAGCATTTCCTTGACAGTCTGTCGCTGGTGAAGGTCTGTGACGTAGAAAAAGCGGGACGGATTCTCGACGTGGGAACGGGAGCCGGTTTCCCGGGGATTCCGCTGAAAATCGCGTTTCCGGAAGTAGAGGTTGTGCTGCTGGATTCGCTGAATAAGAGAGTGAAATTCCTGAATGAGGTGATCGGACAGCTGGGACTTTCGAAGATCACAGCGGTTCACGGAAGAGCGGAAGATTTCGCACGCCAGAAGGATTACCGGGAGCAGTTTGATCTCGTGGTGTCGCGGGCAGTGGCAAATTTGAGTTCACTTTCAGAGTATTGTCTGCCGTATACGAAGATCGGAGGACGGTTTGTTTCGTATAAATCGGGCAAATTGAGCGAAGAGCTTGCCGCAGCCGGAAAAGCGATTCACGTGCTCGGCGGCGAGGCGAAAGAGCCGGTTTACTTCCAGCTTACGGGAACGGAGGACGAGAGATCGTTTGTCTGCATCGAGAAGGTGAAGGCGACGCCGAAAAAGTACCCGAGAAAAGCGGGAACACCGGCGAAGGAGCCGATTCAGTAAAAAATGCAAAGATAATAATAAAAGAGCGCTGCAAAGAACAGGAAAAATAGTTCTTTGCAGCGCTTTTTGATGTTCTGGAAAAGATGTGTTATCCCACACAGCAGCCCGGAATCAGGAATCCGATGTAGCTGATCAGGAACAGGACGATCCAGACTGCTCCCGGCAGAAGCGTTAAGTGGCAGGCGGCGCGTTTCCATTCCCGCGGCAGTTTTGCGGTGAGGGAGGAATAGCCGTCGGCGATCCACACCATCAGCGGGACGAGAGCCGGCATCAGGTAGCGGCCCTGCGACTGGTAATCGTTGAAGTAGGTGTTGTACATGTCCATGAACAGCGTGATCAGGCAGGCGAGGAACAGCATCACAAAGAGGAGACGCTGCGGCTTTTCGTGAAGCCAGTGCGGGACCATCGCGAGGAACAGGAACAGCAGGAAACCGAATGCCATCAGAGCGCCGTACAGCAGGTAGAGCACCATCGGGAGATGGACGGTCGTGTAGGAGAACGAGCCGATGAAGCTGCTGACGGTTGAGAACAGCCAGTTAGAGGTGCGGCCCTCCGGGGTCTGTAAATACGTCTGCTTGAAGCCCCAGCCCTCGGATGCCGGGGTCTGGCGGTTCTCCGGTTTGTATTCTTCTGCGGCATACAGCGATGCGGATTCATCCGAGGTGCGCATGCCGAGCAGGTCGCCGTCGTGGATGACGGCATTGCGGATGAAGAACCAGCCGCCGATCAGGAAGGCGATGGCAAAGACGGCCAGTGCTTTTGTGAAAACCTCTTTTGCCGGTTTTTTAAAATGCATCATCAGCGCGAAGAACAGCAGAATGCTGCCGAGGAGGTACGCGTAGGCGTTGTAGTACGACAGTGCGCAGAGCCCGCAGCCTGTGCCAAGGCCGATGCAGTCTTTTTTGCAGAATGCACTCTTCATGCCGCGGATCCAGAAATAGATGATCAGCGCGACCGTGAAAACAGCGAACGAATCGTTGTTCACGTAGCAGGAGAGGAACACGAACTGCGGCAGGAAGCCGACAAAAATACCGGCGAGCAGTGCCGATTCGCGCCGCTCAAAGAGCTCCTCACCGATCAGAAAGACAAGGATCAGCGTGCCGGTGCCGGAAAGGACGCTGGTGAGGCGGGCGGCAGTTAAAAGAGCCGCTGCATTCTAGGTGAACAGCGATACAATTCCCATAAATACGGAGCTGATGATCGCGGTCAGATACGGATACAGCGCGTAAGAGAAGCCCCACAGCGGATGCCGCACCGATTCTTCCATGCCGTTCGGCAGTGCGTGGTGTGAGACGATGTATTCCGGAATCAGCATCCGCATCGCCTCGTCGGGAGCGTGTTCGGTTTTCAGAAAAATCGAGGTGCCGAAAGTAATGCAGAAAAAGCCGAAAATCAGCATATACTTGGCCCAGTAGTAATCTTTTTTATTCATAGAGTCTCCAGTCTCGGGCAGAAAAAGATCGGCTGCCCGTTTATAAGCTACAGTATACATGATTCCTGCTGTAAAAGAAATTAAAATTTAGTCGAAAACAGTACAAAGTGTCATGGGACTTCACTGTTTTTTCACAAATTTTCCAGCAAATTATCACATTTTCAGAATAAGATAAAGTGTCTTTAGAAAATGAGAGCATCTCCGGCTCTTTATCCCAAAGGGCGGGCCGGAACTGCTTTAAGAAACAAGGAGGAAGGAAAATTGATAGAGGTTAAAAACCTGGTGAAACGCTATGGCGACCACGTAGCTGTCAACAACCTGAGTTTTACCGTAGAAGAAGGCCAGATCTATGGTTTCCTTGGCCCGAACGGCGCCGGAAAATCAACGACCATGAACATCATCACCGGATATCTGGCATCTACGGAAGGCGAAGTCATTATCAATGGCCACAATATTCTGGAAGAGCCGGAGGAGGCAAAGAAATGCATCGGCTATCTGCCGGAGCTGCCGCCGGTCTACACGGATATGACCGTTCTGGAATATCTGAAATTTGTGGCAGAATTAAAGAAAATTCCGAAGGATCAGAGAAAGAAACAGATTCTTGAGGTCATGAATCTGGTGAAAATCACGGATATGCAGAACCGTCTGATCAAGAACCTGTCGAAAGGATACCGCCAGAGAGTCGGACTGGCACAGGCAGTGCTCGGTTATCCGCCGATCATCATCCTCGATGAGCCGACCGTAGGTCTGGACCCGAAGCAGATCATTGAGATCCGCGATCTGATCAAATCACTGGGTAAAAAACATACCGTTATCTTAAGTTCCCATATCCTTTCCGAGGTCAGCGCCGTCTGCGACTACGTCATGATCATCGCAAAAGGCCAGCTCGTTGCGAGTGATACCCCGGAAAACTTAAGTAAGCTGATGCTTGGATCGAACACCGTTGAGTGCACCGTTCACGGAACGAGAAAACAGCTGGTTCCGGCGCTCGATTCGCTCGATGTAAAAGAGATCAAGTACGAAAATACGCCGAATGACGGACAGGTTAAAGTCAAAATCACAACAGAAAAGGACAAGGATATCCGCGAGGAGCTGTTCTACGCACTGGCAAAGATAAACTGCCCGATCCTCGAGCTCACCTCATCCTCAATGTCTCTGGAAGATGTCTTCCTTGAACTGACTGACGACTCCGGAAAAGCTGCCAGAAAGCTGAAAAAAGCAGAGAAAGAGCAGCAGAAACGGGAAGAGCGGGAAGCGGCAGAAACCGCTGAAGAGATTCCAGAAGAGACAGAAACAAAACAGGAGGAGGGAAATGCACAATGACGGCGATTTATAAAAAAGAGTTAAAAAGCTATCTGACAAATATGGTCGGATATCTGTTTATGGCGTTTACGCTGGCGCTGTTCGGACTGTATTTTACAGCCATCAACCTGCAGCAGGGTTACCCGGAGATCGGATACGCGCTGCAGAATTCCGCATTTATTCTGCTGATCGCAGTACCGGTTCTGACGATGCGTGTACTGTCGGAGGAGCAGAAAAATAAAACGGATCAGTTACTGCTCACCGCACCGGTGAAGATTTCCGATATTATCCTTGGAAAATATCTGGCGCTTCTTACCATCTACGTGATTCCGGTGCTGATCATCTGCCTGTATCCGCTGATGCTTGGAATCCACGGAACGGTTTCCTACGCGGTATCTTACACATCGATTCTTGGCTATTTCCT
>CAVBNJ010000064.1:0-10653 GCA_963596755.1 bacterium | reverse complement strand
CCTCCGGAATCACCGGCTCCCATTCGGGATGCTGCACGAGATTTCCGTTCTGGCAGAACGGGCAGCGGAAGTTGCATCCGCCCGAAAACAGCGTACAGGCCACCTTTCCCGGGAAATCCAGCAGCGTCAGCTTTTGAAATCCATGTATGATCATTTTCCAACCTCGCATCGTAATAGAAAAAGCGAACCGTCCCGTTCGCTTTTTCTGGCTTTGTATCGTTTATTTTCCGTAGCGCTCTGACTGGGAACGAATCAGATCCATGTCATCGAAATAGTTGATCTTCATGGCTGCTTTTACATCCGCCAGTGTCTGTGCTGCTACTTTTTCTGCCTCTTCGCTTCCTTTTTTCAGGATCTCGTAGATCGCCGGAATGTCTTTTTCCAGCTCTTTTCTGCGGTTGCGGATTGGCTCCAGGGTCTCCTGCAGTACGTTGTTCAGGAACTTCTTCACTTTGACATCGCCAAGGCCGCCTCTCTGGTAATGTGCTTTCAGCTCGTCCAGATTTGCGTATTCCGGCAGGTAACGCTCGAAGTGCTCCGGCTCGCAGAACGCATCGAGATACGTAAATACCGTATTTCCCTCGATCTTGCCCGGGTCGGTGATCTTGATGTGATCTGGATCGGTGTACATGCTCATGATCTTTTTCTTGATCTCATCCGGCTCCTCGGACAGGTAAATGCAGTTTCCAAGCGATTTGCTCATCTTTGCTTTTCCGTCGATACCCGGCAGACGTCTGCAGGAATCGTTCTCCGGCAGCATGATCTTCGGCTCTACGAGCGCCGGACCGTAAACGGTATTGAATTTGTGTACAATTTCCTGTGTCTGCTCGATCATCGGCATCTGATCCTCGCCGACCGGAACGGTTGTTGCCTTAAATGCGGTGATATCTGCCGCCTGGCTGATCGGGTAGGTGAAGAATCCAACCGGGATGCTCGCCTCAAAATTTCTCATCTGGATTTCCGATTTTACGGTCGGGTTTCTCTGCAGTCTGGAAACCGTAACGAGGTTCATGTAATAGAATGACAGCTCGCACAGCTCCGGGATCTGAGACTGGATCAGGATCGTACTCTTTTCCGGGTCAAGTCCGCAGGAAAGATAATCCAGCGCTACCTCCAGAATGTTCTGGCGTACCTTTTCCGGGTTGTCCGCATTGTCGGTCAGCGCCTGTGCGTCTGCAATCATGATGTAAATTTTATCGAATTCGCCGGAGTTCTGCAGCTCCACGCGGCGGCGCAGTGAACCAACGTAATGTCCTACATGCAGCTTGCCGGTCGGTCTGTCGCCGGTCAGTATAATTTTTCCCATTTTCTCTTCCTGCCTTCCTGATACGTAATCTTCCCAGTCCGCTTCTGTCCGAAAATCTTCATGAAAATGTTCCAAACTGCGGACCTTCTACATACCCTCTATAATACCGTCTTTCCACAAACACTGTCAATGGTCTTTTCCGTCAATTTCTCTCAAAATCACTTCTAGGAAACGAATCGCTCCACAGCCACGTACAGTCTGCCCTTTTTCGTCTGGTTCTGCACACCGATATACCGGAATTTTCCCATATGGCGCACCGTCACGAGATCTTCTTCTTTTAAGGATGCGCTCGGCGATGTCACCAGCTTGCCGTTGATAAACACCTGGCCGCCCTCGATCAGCGGCACCATTTTGCTCCGTGAGCTGTTGAACGCCAGCGACAGCACTGCGTCGAGCCGCACGGATGCGACGGAGCCTTCTTTCCGCTCGGTCTTCGGCTCCGTGAGTTCCTCCGGCAGTCCCGCCTCGATCTCACAGTACACGCTCGTATGGCGCACTCGTTTCAGTTCTGCACAGATATAATCCGCCATATCCGCCATGCAGATCAGATACGCATGGTTCCCATCCAGCAGAATATCCCCGAGCTTGTACCGCTCCACGCCGAGATTCATCAGCGACCCTAAGAAATCCCGGTGCGACAGCGCGTCCGCAAATTTTTCATTCAGCGGGCTGATGCGCACCACCGCGATCGGGAGCATCGATGCATCACCGTCCTCCGCGTAGGAGGGCAGAAACAGCGCCGCTTTCCGCTCCGCCGCCTCGTAGCCGCCGGACAGCACGTAACGTGCGCCCGGGATTTTATTTACCGTGCGGTAGAACAGATCCTGCTCCGCCAGCGTCAGAAACTCCGTATGCGCCGGAACATCCCTGTGATAACACTGCTCTGCCAGATCCTGAATCCGTCCGACCAGCACTTCTTCCTCATTCATGGTAATCCCCCTTTGATACACCGCAGGCTGCCCGAACACTTTTTCCGGGCAGCCCGCGTATCACATTTTATTTGTCAAGCAGCATCGACAGTCCGATCCGTTTTTTCGCCAGATCCAGGCTGATGACTTTTACTTCCACGATATCGCCGACGCTCACAGCCTCAAGCGGATGCTTGATGAAGCGTTTCGTCATCTGGGAAATGTGAACGAGTCCGTCCTGATGCACGCCGATATCGACGAAAGCACCGAAGTCAATGACGTTGCGCACGGTTCCCTTTAAGATCATGCCGACTTTCAGATCCTTCATGTCGAGCACATCGGTGCGCAGGATCGGGCGCGGCATCTCATCACGCGGATCGCGGCCAGGCTTCTGCAGCTCTTTGATGATATCACGCAGCGTAATCTCACCGATACCGATCTCCTCTGCCATCTTCTTGTAATCCTTGATAAAGAACGCGGCGCCTTCGCTGATCTGCTCTGTCTTCATATTTAACTTCGCAAACAGCTTCTCGACTGCTTCATAGCTCTCCGGGTGGACACTCGTTGCATCCAGCGGATTCTTGCCTCCGGTGATGCGCATGAAGCCGGCGCACTGTTCAAACGCTTTCGGTCCGAGTTTTGCCACTTTTAAAAGCTCTTTTCTGCTCTCAAAACGGCCGTTTTCCTCGCGGTATGCCACGATGTTCTTCGCAATCACCTTGCTGACGCCGGAAATGTACTCCAGCAGCGATGCGGATGCCGTATTCAGATCGACACCGACTTTATTCACGCAGTCTTCAACAACACCGCCGAGCGCCTCGCCGAGCTTTTTCTGGTTCATATCGTGCTGATACTGGCCGACACCGATCGATTTCGGATCGATTTTGACAAGCTCTGCCAGCGGGTCCTGCACGCGGCGCGCAATGGAAGCGGCGCTTCGCTGTCCGACGTCAAAGTTCGGGAACTCCTCGGTGGCAAGCTTGCTCGCGGAGTAAACGGATGCTCCCGCCTCGTTTGTGATCACGTAGGAAACTTTCTCCGGGATCTCTTTTAAGATCTCAACGATGATCTGCTCGGACTCACGGCTTGCGGTTCCGTTTCCGACGGAAATCAGGGTGACGCCGTATTTGCGGATCAGATCTTTTACAGTTGCTTTCGCTGCCGCGATTTTCTTCTCATTTGTCGGCGCGGTCGGGTAAACAACGGTGGTGTCGAGCACTTTTCCGGTCGCATCGACAACCGCCAGTTTACATCCTGTACGGAACGCCGGGTCCCATCCAAGCACAACCTGGCCTGCGATCGGCGGCTGCATCAGAAGCTGCTCGAGGTTCTTTCCGAAGACCTTGATCGCTCCGTCCTCTGCCTTTTCGGTAAGCTGGTTTCTGACCTCACGCTCGATCGCAGGGGCAATCAGACGGTTGTAGGCATCCTCGATGGTCGCCTGCAGAACCGGCTTCGTCTGCGGATTCTCTTTGGTGATGATCTTTTTCTCGAGGTAACGCAGGATTTCTTCGGTCGGTGCCTCGATTTTGACGTTCAGGAATTTTTCTTTCTCGCCGCGGTTCAGTGCCAGCACGCGGTGGCCGGCGATTTTCGATACCGGCTCGGAAAAATCATAGTAGTTCTCGTAAACGGACTCTGCCTTTTCATCTTTTGCGACGGAAGTGAGAAGTCCCTTCGCCTCCGTTCTGCGGCGGATCTCCATACGGTAATCTGCCTCATCGGAAATGCTCTCAGCGATGATGTCACATGCACCTGCAATGGCATCTTTCGCTGTTTTGACTTCTTTCTCCTCTGATACAAAAGCTTCCGCCTCTTTTTCGAGCGGCTCTTTCGTCATCTGTAAAAGGATGATATTTGCCAGCGGCTCCAGTCCTTTTTCTTTTGCGATCGTCGCACGTGTCCGGCGTTTCGGACGGTACGGGCGGTACAGGTCTTCTACGACCACGAGCGTCGCTGCTTCCTCGATGGCTTTTTTCAGCTCGGCAGTCAGCTTGCCCTGCTCCTCGATGCTCGCCAGCACAACGGCTTTCCTGTCATTTAAGCTGCGCAGGTACATCAGACGGTCGTACAGATTTCGCAGTACCTCATCGTTTAACGAACCCGTTGCTTCTTTTCGATATCGTGAAATAAAAGGGATGGTGTTTCCCTCGTCAATCAGTTTCACTGCAGCTTCGACCTGCCACGGTTTGACGTTCAGCTCGGCTGCAAGTACCTGATTCATATCCATAGGTAATTCCTCCTGTTGTCTCTTCTGAAAAACACACTGTTTTTGTTCTTGTTCTGCCGCCTCAAAAGCGGATTTTTCATGTAAACAGTCACCCTATTACCTTATCAATAGGTCTTGTTTTTGTCAACCTTACATGATAAAATCTTTACTATAGCTTTTTTGACAGACTGCGTGGCAAAACGCGCTTTTTCGCAGAAGAAAGGACATTCGAATGACACCAGAAAATTACGATCCAAACACCAATGAGTCCGGCGATTCCTATCAGTCATCCCATCCGTACGGCGTGCCTGAAGGCCAGCGTCCCGGACCGTATCAGCATTACCAGCAGCAGCCGCCGGTACAGCCGCCGCGCCAGACGGGTTCGCAGGCCCTTGCCGCCGCATCCATGGTTATGGCCATCTGCTCCTTTTTGTTCATGCTGAACATGGGCTCCCTGTTTTTCGGCTCCCTCGGCGTACTCTTCGCCCTCTTAAGCCGCGGCGCAGGACGCATGAGCGGCACGGCAAAAGCAGGCATGGTTGGCTGCGTTATCGGCATGATTGTCGGTATCTGCCTCTACGCTTTCACGATTTCCCACGTGCTCGGAAACGGCAGCACTGATCTGCTTGAGCGGTACCTGAATCAGTACAATCAGGAATACCAGATTACGCCGGACACCGGAAACACCACCGACGGAAATACCATCTAAGTACCAGAAAGGACTTTTCATGAACGGACAAAAACAGAAATTTTCAGAACTGAAAAAGCAGGCCCGTGAGGCCATGGCAGGGCGGTGCGGCACACTGGTAGGCGCAACCGCGATCAACCTGTTCCTCACCTTCTGCTGCTCCCTGATCCCGACTTTGATTTTCTCAGGCACAACGCTGTACGATATCATCTTTTTGAATCTCACGCTGTTCCTGTTTTCCCTGCTCCTCAGCCTCTTCCAGGCAGGCTACTTAAAGATCTGCCTTGCGGCTTTGCGCGGGGAACCGATTTCCATCGGCGATATGCTCTACGCTTTTTACCATCACCCGGACCAGTATGTGCTGATGTTCCTCGTGATCAACGGCATCAGCTCTTTGATCTCCCTGATCTTCAGCATCCCGGGCTTCCAGTATCTTTCCTCCCCGAGCGCTGAGCTGACACTTGGAACGGCGCTTTCCATCGAGGCCGAGCTTCCCTCGCTGATGAATGTTTACCTTTACAAAATGATCGGCTCCCTCGTATCCACGCTGGTGCTGATCCCGTTTTCACTCTCCACCTTTGTGATGAACGATGCCCCCGGCATCGGCCCGATCCAGGCGATCCGCCAGAGCTTTACGATGATGAAAAAGAACTTTTTCCGCTACATTCTGCTGCTCCTGAGCTTCCTTGGACTTGAGCTCCTCGCATCCTGCTCCTGCGCCATCGGCTTCTTATGGGTGATGCCGTATATGCAGATCACGCTGGCAGCTTTTTATCAGGAACGGAAAGATGTTCTGTACCCGGCGGCCGAACCGGTGGGATATGATACAGATTCTTTTGGTTCCGGTACGGATCTTTAGAAATCTTTAAACGAAATCTGACGATAGTAAAAAAGACGTTTCGCCGCCATCTTATTGATGGTTACGAAACGTCTTTTTCCTATTTATGACTCTGAACAGATCTTAGATTCTCGCACGAATTCTGCTCTGGATTCCGTCGAGCTGTTCTGCTTTTTCTCTGTACTCCTGCTCTGTGATTTCGCCTGTGATGAATGCGAATTCCTCGGACAGACTCGGAACTGCTACGATTTCGACTGCTCCGAACAGTTTCTCGATCTCACTCTGACGCTCTGCGGCGTGGCCGGATACGCGGACGAAGAAGCGGCTCTTTACATCGTCAATCTGCAGCAGGTTGAGTTTCTCCTCGCTCCAGCTCATCATGATGTTTCTGCCCTTGTTCTTTGCGCAGTCTACAACATCGGCAACAACGGCGCTTGCGGTCGGCAGTTTTCCTGCTCCGCTTCCATAGAACATTGCGTCACCGAGCACGTTTCCGTGGATGAAAATCGCATTGAAGACACCGTTTACGCTGTACAGCGGGTTCTTCGCATCGATCATAACCGGGCTTACCATCGCGTAATACTGATCACCCACCTTGCGGCTCGTTGCCAGCAGTTTGATTGCGGTTCCCATCGAGGTCGCATATTTGATATCCTCTGCGGTGATCTTTGTGATTCCCTCGGTGTAAACCTCTTCGTAATTGACTTCTTTTCCGTAAGCAAGAGAAGAAAGGATCGCAATTTTACGGCAGGCATCGTAGCCCTCGACATCAGCTTCCGGGTTGCGCTCTGCGTAGCCAAGGCGCTGTGCCTCTTTTAAGACGTCAGCGAAATCAGAGCCGTCGCTTGCCATTTTGCTTAAGATATAGTTGGTGGTACCGTTTAAGATACCTGTTACTTCGTCGATCTCATCTGCAGTCAGGGAGGAGTTTAACGGACGGATGATCGGAATACCGCCGCCGCAGCTTGCCTCAAACAGATAATTTGCGCCGTGCTCTTTTGCGATCGCAAGAAGCTCGGTGCCGTGTCTTGCTACCAGCTCTTTGTTGGAGGTGCAGACGCTCTTTCCTGCCTCCAGCGCACGTTTTGTGAAAGTGTAAGCCGGCTCCACACCGCCCATAACTTCGACAACAATATCAACTTCCGGGTCGTTTGCGATCACTTCATAATCGTGTACCAGCACTTTCTCGACCGGATCTCCCGGGAAATCTCTTAAATCCAGGACGTATTTGATATTAATCTCGTTCTCTGCTCTCTTGTTGATGCTGTCATGGTTCGTGTTGATCACTTCTACCACACCGGAACCAACCGTGCCATATCCTAATACTGCAATCTGAATCATCTCTTTTGTCCCTTTCTCCTGCTTTTTCTTTTTCAGGACTCCTGTCCTAATATTTTAAAATAATGAACTCCCTGTCTGGATTCAATTTCATTGACCATCTCCGAGGCATCTCCCCGGTCCTCTGCGATATCCACGCTGATTGTCAGCGATGCCACGCCGTTCAGCGGGATGGTCTGATGAATCGTCAGAATGTTTCCGTGAAACTCTGCGATAATCTTCAGCACATCGGAAAGCAGTCCCGGCTCATCGTCCATCTGCAGAATGAAGGTGATGGTTTTTCCTTTTGCATTGTCATGAAAAGGAAGAATATCGTCTTTGTATTTATAGAAAGAGCTCCGGCTGATTCCCGCTTTTTCCGTTGCCTGCTGCACGGTCAGCTCCTGCATATCCATCAGCCGCTTCGCCTCGATGACCTTCAAAAGGACCTCCGGAACCGCTTTTTCTTTAATGACATAATACTTTGTTTTCTCTTCTCTCATGGCAATCCTCTATCTCTACGTTCTCCCAGGAAATACATTTGTTTTCACAGGAAAGATCGTACCATATTCCGACACAATGCGCAAGGACTTTTTAGAATCCGATACTTCCGCCGCCGTGGCTGTTTCCGCTCGAGGATGTGTGAACGTGGCTTCCGCCGCCACCGCCTCCTCCGCCGGAACCTCCGCCTCCGTGGGGGCCGTCGTCCTTCGGGATTCGGTGCATCGATACATGGCGGTCAATCAGTGCATCGCGGCGGTCCCTGATTTTTACGCGTTTCAGATCCGCATAGCTCTTTGCCCCGCGGTTTTTCTTTCGTTTGTAGCTCTTCCAGATTCCAAAGTAAACGCCGAATCCTGTCACAGCAGCCAAAAGAACCGCAATCATTGCCTCGGTACTGTTGATTTTTCGGTAATGAATGATCGATCCGTCTTCGGTGATCAGATAGTCCGCCTCAGAAACGCCTCGGTCGAAGCATTCCTGCGTCATCGTAATCATCTTTGCAAATGTGCCCGCATAATCGCCGTCTTTTGCATAGCTCTGTGCTGCCTGCAGAATATCATCGATTTCCGAATCTGACATATAATACTGCATAATACCCGACGTCGAAATGACAATCTGGCGCTGGCCCATGTCGATGAGGAAGCAGACGCCGTTCGGCTCTTTCGGATATTTTTTATCATAAAAATCATCTGCAATCGCCTGGCAGTCCTCGGAACCGCTGCTGTATTCTGTCAGAATCACCATGTGAATATCCGTATTGCTCTCAAACTCCGCGCAGGACCGCTCGAGATCCTGCTCCTCCTCGTCGGAGAGAAGTGACGCATTGTCGTAGACATACTGGGTGTCCGCTTTTACAGTATTCACAGAAAAAATTCCGCACAGCAGAAGGGCTGCAAAAATCCCGAGCAGATATTGTCTCGCTTTTTTCATCTTTCTCATGAAAAATACCCTCCCACCAGCATAAAGATCAGCACAAAAAGTGCACTCAAAACCGATGTCAGCAGCGCTTTTTTACGCTCAAACGGGAAATCGCCGTTGATCGTGCCGGTCTGGCCGTTCATCGCGTAGTAGTAAACCTTCCCGTCTTTTCCCGGATACGTCATCGTCCAGACCGGAAAGAGTACATAGCGCCAGTTCTCCCGCTGCGGAGAAAGCTCCATTTTCTCGTGTTCGAGGGAGAGATATTCATTCGCCTCGTTCCGCATCGCGCCGCGCGCCATCTGCTCCAGCTCTTTTTTCAGCTCCGGTTCAATCTCCTGCTTTTCGATATCCCGCTTCTCGGCCTGGAAACCGGAGAGATAGCTCATGGAAAACGGCTGCATCTCCTCCAGGCGGTACGGCTGCACGCATTCGATCAGGTCGCGGTCGGCCTTGTTCAGTGCATTGCGCGACAGACCGTCCACGCGGACCTCGCCTTCCCGGCGGACATCGTAGATACTCGTCTCTTTATACTCTACATCACCGGTCTGCCAGACTCTGACCTTTCTGCCGCGTGCCATGTAATCCGTTTCAAAATCTCCGCCGTAAATCCAGTACGGGAAATACACGCCCGTCATTTTCTGGACCTGGGATTTTTCAAAGAAATCCTTCGGAATAAAGTGTTTCTTTTTCACAAACGATAAAAATTTTTCCGTCGCCTGCTCCCGGCTGATTTTAAACGGCAGTACAAAGTCCGGCATGTATTCTCCCGAAAGGCGCCCTTTTAAGACGACCGGATTGTGGCAGTAGAAGCAGTACGTCGCCGCTGTCGTCGCGTCGGTCACGATCTCTGCGCCGCAGCTCGGACAGGTGTAGACGACGGCCTCGCCTTCCGAAGCCTCTTTCGTCTCTTCCTGCTGTGCTCCCGCACCCGCCGGCGCCGCCTGATCCTGTTCCCCGCTCTGTGCCGTTTCTGCCGCTTCCGGGTTCGCTTTTTCCGCCTCTTCCTGCGTAAATGAGGACAGGCAGTATTCACATTTATACTTTCCGCTCGCCGGATCGAAGGTCAGGTCGCCTCCGCAGTTCGGGCATTTGTATGTAATAACCTCCATGTTTTATCCCTCCTTCCCGGAGTCCTTCTTGCTTTGGATGGTTATTGTTTTTTGTGATTGTTTTTACTTACTGTCTTGGTTTTCCGCAGTTGGAACAGAATTTTCCACTGTTTTCCGTTCCGCAGGCGCATACCCATTTTCCTGCTGCTTCCGGTTTCGGACTGCCGCAGTTCGAACAGAATTTACCGCTGTTCTCGGTTCCGCATTTGCCGCAGATCCACACCATCGGCTTTGCACTTCCGCAGTTCGAGCAGAAATTGCCGGTGTTCTCGGTTCCGCAGGAGCATTTCCATACGCCTTTTGCGGCTTCCTGCGCAGCCTTAGCTGCCGTCTGCTGCTGCATCTGCTGCTGATTCGACGCGGATGCCGATGCAAACGAGGAGCCAAACGCATTCATGCCCATCTGAACGCCCATAAAGCCGTTCATGGCCCCGTTCGGGTTGGCAGCGGCTTTCTCCATGCTGCGCGCCATCGCACCCTGTACGTAGCCCTCGCGGATCGACGGATCGGACATCATAGCGCCTTCGTTCCGCATCTGGATCAGCTTCTGGGATGCTTCATCGTAGGAAAGGCTTGCGATTGCCACGGACTGGATTTCCATGCCGCGCATTGCGCGCCAGCTCTCATCCATCGCATCTGCCATGTAACGGGACAGTTCGGCGCTCTTGGATGCCGCAAATGAAATACGGATGCCGTCGGCCGCCATCTGATTGATCGATGACTGCAGGCCCTCTAAAAATTCGTTCAGATACTGCTCGTTGATATCCTCAATCTCCACGCGGGATGCATTTCTCGGCACGGCCTCTGCGTAGAAGCGGAGCGGATCGACGATGCGGATGGAATACGATCCATG
>CAVBNJ010000063.1:8544-10700 GCA_963596755.1 bacterium | reverse complement strand
GTTTCCACATGTTCCGACCATGCGAACATATCATACCCCCATGCCTCTTCCGCCCGGTACCCATGTTTCGTCAGGTAGCGCAGATCTCTCGCCAGTGTTTCCGGGTTGCAGGAGACGTAGACTACTTTTTTCGGGGCGAGGGTTATGACGGAGGACAGGAAGGCCTCGTCACTGCCGGCTCTTGGGGGGTCCATGAAGACTACGTCGGCTTTTTCGCCTTTTTCGGCCATGGAGACCATGAAGGTGCCGGCGTCGTTCTGGTAGAAGGAGACGTTTTTGATTTGGTTTCGTTTGGCGTTTGTTACGGCATCGCGGACGGCGTCAGGGTTCAGTTCGACGCTGATGACTTCTCTGGCATCGCGGGACGCGATCAGGCCGATGGTTCCGATTCCGCAGTAGGCATCCATGACGCGCTCGTTTCCGGTGAGACCGGCCAGGGTGATGGCTTTTTCGTACAGATTTTTCGTCTGAAGCGGGTTGACCTGATAGAAGGACTGCGGGGAGATGCGGAAGGTACAGCCGCAGAGTTCATCCTCGATGTAGCCGCGTCCGAAGAGGACGATGTCGCGTTTTCCGAGTACCATGCTGTCGGTACGGTCGTTGACGTTCAGTACGATGGTGGTGATCTCCGGGTGGAGTTTGCGCAGGGCTTTCACGAAGTTGTTTTTCGACGGGAAGACCGGTGATACGCAGACGAGGACGACCATGATCTCGCCGGAGGCAAAGCCGGTACGCACCATGACGTGACGCAGGAGGCCGTAGCCGCTGTCCTCGTTGTAGATCATGATTTTGAAGCTTTTCAGCAGACTGCGGATATCGCGGATGATCGCATCGGCGCGCTGGTCCTCGAGCAGGCACTCATCGACCGGGACAACTTTGTGTGTTCCTTTTTCGTAGATTCCCGATACAATCGTTCCGTCTTTTTTGCGCGCAAAGGCGGAGTTGACTTTATTCCGGTAATGATAAGGATTTTCCATGCCGACCATGCCTTTGACCGGGACGATGCCCTTCAGCGTTTTTTTCAGGAACTGCTCTTTTTTCGCGAGCTGCTCCCCGTAGGAAAGTTTCAGATACGTACATCCGCCGCATTTTTTCTGATAGGGACATTTCGCTTTTGACGAAGATGCGCCCTTTTTCTGCTCTGCCTTTGCCGGTGCTGCTTTCTCTTCTTTTTCAAATTTCTTCACCGGCGCTGCTCCGCTCCAGTTTTTCTTTTTTCTGTCTTGTCCAGACTTCTCCGGTTTCCCGGTTTTCTTTCTGTTCTCCCGAAAATCTTCACTTTTCTTTCCGACAGCTCTCTTACTTCTATCTCCAGAAAATGCCTTTTTATTTTTCTCTCTTTGGTTTTCCACTTTCTCTTACCTCTTCCTCTATTTCGCATACCCGCGCAGCAGCGCGATCTCTCTTGCATATCCATCCAGCTCATTCGGTGTTTCCAGATAGAACGGCAGTCCTTTAAGCACCGGATGTGTCACGATCCGCTCGAACGCTGCGAGTCCCAGCGAACCCTCACCGATCTTCTCATGTCTGTCCTTATGGCTCTCAAACGGATTCTTGCTGTCGTTCAGATGGATCGCCTTCAGCTTCGAAAGTCCCACAACACGGTCGAACTCCTCGAGCACATCATCAAGATGATTTACAATATCATATCCCGCATCGTACACATGACACGTATCCAGGCAGACACCCATGTGGTCTTTTAATTCCACGCGTTCCAGAATCGCCGCCAGCTCCTCAAACGAGCGGCCGACCTCCGTTCCTTTTCCAGCCATCGTTTCCAGCAGCACCGTCGTCGTCTGCTCCGGCTTCAGAATCTCATTCAGCATCTCCGAAATCAGACGGATTCCCTCTTTGGCGCCCTGTCCGGTGTGGCTGCCCGGGTGGAAATTGTAGCAGTTTCCCGGCGTGTATTCCATCCGCTTCAGGTCATCTGCCATCGTCATCCACGCAAACTCCCGCGTATGTGCATCCTTCGAGCACGGATTCAGCGTGTACGGCGCATGCGCCAGAATCCGTTCAATGCCATGCTCTTTACTGTAGGAAAGAAACGCCGCAACATCCGCCTCGTCGATCGCTTTCGCCTTGCTTCCTCTCGGGTTTCTCGTAAAAAACTGAAACGTATTCGCCCCGATGGACACCGCCTCTTTTCCCATGGC
>CAVBNJ010000063.1:0-8399 GCA_963596755.1 bacterium | reverse complement strand
AGCGCCTCCTCTTCCCGCTTCTGACACGTAAAGAGCAGCACCTGCGTCCGGTTTTCCGCCAGCCATTTCAAAGTTTCTTTCAGCCGGTTTTCATCATAAAATGCAAACGATTCATCGAGAATTACCGGCAGTTCCTCCTCCCCGCAAAGCACATCCATCGCCGCCATGCGGAGCGCAAAGTAGGACTGCTCAATCGTACCACGGCTGACCTGCTCGAGCGGCACATACTCGTCTTCGGTGTGAAGCCCGATCCGCAGATTCTCATCCATATTCACCTGCAGATAACGGCCGTTCGTCAGCGATGACAACGTCTTTGACATCTGCCGTTTCAGCCGGTCACCGATCCGGCTCTGCATCTGCACGGAAAGCTGCTGAATCGTCTCCCCCGCAAGTGCAATCGCATCGAGTTCCTCCTGCAGATGATCCTTCTTGGTCATGGAAATACAGAGATCCTCGTACTCACTCTGCAGATTGGAAAGCACCACCTGCTTTTGTCCAAGCTCCTGCATCAGGCGGTCCACATTCCACTGCCGGCGGCGGATCGCCTGCTCCTCCGGCTCCGTCACAACCTGCTCGACCTCCGTTTTCCGGTGCCGGAACAGGCTGTACGCCAGATACAGCAAAGCCGCAATCGCAAGCCCCAGTCCCGTTCTCGTCAGCAGCGAATCAATATGGAAAAACTGCAGAATGCACAAGAACAAAAGAAATCCCGCCAGCACCACACACGCAGCGCCCCATTTGCGGCTTTTCCGGGATTCCTTTTTCATCTTCCGCACGCGCTCCATCGGCACATCCTTCTGATAAATCTCCCGCTTCATTTGCTCTTTCGCCTGCGCAAGACTCTCCTCCGTCCGGCGGCATTCCTCTTCAAAAACAGAAATTCTCGTTTCCAGCTCCTCTTTCCGTTTTTCCAGCCCCGCCAGCGTTTTTTTCTGTTCCTGCTCCAGGCGTTTTCTCTTCTGTTTCAATAAATCAAGCGCCGCCGACACATCAAGCTCGCCGTCGCTGCTCCCCTGATAATTTGCCATATAGTTCCGCAGCTCGTCCGCAAGCCCCTCCTCGGTTCTGCCCTTCAGCTGTCCGATCGAAGCCGTATTATCATAAACCGTCTCGCTGACACCGCCGAGCAGCATCGCAAGATCGCCGTCCTCCACAGAAAGCACCTCGCCGTCCGTCAGGCACACAAGTTTTGCATCCGCATTCTGCCGCCCGAAATTCCGCGTCAGGCGGAACCGTTTGCCGCCGCTTTCAAATACCATCTCTCCTGCATAGTATGCCGGATTTTCCCACGGCTCATAACGGCTGTACACATCATTTTTCGCCGCCCGTCCTCTGCCGCGCGTCATGCCGAACAGCATGCTGCGGATGAACGTGTGGACCGTCGATTTTCCACTCTCATTCTCCCCGCTGATGAGCTGGATTCCCTCGGAAAATTCCAGCGTGCGGTTCTGCATTTTTCCAAAATTGCGGATTTCCAGTTTTTCTATTTTCATCTTATTTCCTCCCGCAATTTTCCCTAACTGTTCCGGCGCGCCGCCAGCAGCGCCTCGAGTCCATAATCGAGCGCTTTCTGCGACTGCGCATCCGTCTTTGTTTCCAATGCTTCAATGTAGGCGCTGATCAGACTCGCGCCATACGTTTTCTTCAATTGATCCAGATCATACGCCGGCCGCGTTTCATCCTCCACGGAGATGACTCTGCCGCAGTCCAGCAGCCGTTTCGGAGAAAATTCCAGTTCAGCGGCGCGATGTCCCGTCAGTTTCAGTCGGATGATTTTACGGATCTTTCTATCCTCCCGCTCCGCCAGCTCCTGTTTCAGTTTCGTCTCGAGCGCATACTGCGTCAGATCCTCCGTCACATTCAGCACCAGATCTTCATACTCATATCTTGCAAACGGCACAAACTGAATCCGCGTTCCGTGCTCGTCCACCGTTCCGCGGATATAGCCGTGCGGCCCCAGCTGTGTCTCATCCGTCGGCTCGAGCGCACCTGCGTATGCCATTTTGTCCGGAACTAAAATCCCCGGCTTGTGGATATGCCCGCACGCGATATAGTCGAATCCCGCCTGCGCCATGCGGCCCGGATTCCACGGCATGTGGCGGGCGTCTCCGCCGTGCGCGAGCAGCAGATGATACTTCATCTTCCCCTTCGGCGTCACACCGTCCAGCCGGTTTTCCAGGATCTCTTTTTTGTCGTAGCTGCATCCGTAGACCGCCGTCTTCTTCTCCGGCACTTCGACGCACTCCGGCTCCGGCGACAGAAGCATCACCACGTTGTCCGCCCAGTCAAAGCCGCGGTAAAAGCTCTCCCGCTTCACATAATCGTGATTTCCGGCAATCAGCACGACGATCGTCTCCGGGATGGAAGCAAAGAGATCGTTGACCTCTTTTAATTCCCGCAGAAGCGGCTGCCGCTGAAACAGATCCCCGGCGATCAGCAGAAAATCCGGCTTTTCCCGTCCGGCGAGGCGGATGATCCGCCGAAAGCTCTCCCAAATCGCCTCCCCGCGCTCCTCGCTCCAGGGAAATCCCGCATCCGGCTGCATACCGAGATGCACATCCGCAATATGAATAAACCACATAGGCGCATACCTCTTTCTGGATTCATTTTCTCCATTACTACAATACGGACGTCAGGCGCACCAAATCCCTTCTGGACTCCACTGCACCCGGCATCCGTATTTTTTAATTTCTATATTTCTTTTCTCAAATTACAGCTCGCAGTTATTTACTGTTCTCGGGAACGGAATGACGTCGCGGATGTTGCCCATTCCGGTCAGATACATCACGCATCTCTCAAATCCCAGACCGAATCCTGCGTGGTGGGTAGAACCGTATTTTCTGAGGTCCAGATAGAATCCGTAATCTTCCTCAGCAAGTCCCAGCTCTTTCATACGTCCAAGCAGTTTCTCGTAGTCGTCCTCACGCTGGCTTCCGCCGATGATCTCGCCGATGCCAGGAACCAGACAGTCCATAGCGGCAACGGTCTTGTTGTCGTCGTTCAGTTTCATGTAGAACGCTTTGATCTCCTTCGGATAATCGGTTACGAAAACAGGTCTCTTGAAGATCTGCTCGGTCAGATAACGCTCATGCTCGGTCTGCAGGTCGCATCCCCAGTATACTTTGTAATCGAATTTGTCGTTGTTTTTCTCCAGAAGCTCTATCGCCTCAGTGTAGGTTACACGGCCGAACTCGGAATTTACCACGTGGTTCAGACGCTCGATCAGTCCCTTGTCAACGAAGCTGTTGAAGAACTGCATTTCTTCCGGTGCGTGCTCCATGACATAGCGGATGACATATTTCAGCATTGCCTCGGCAAGCTCCATATCGTCCTCCAGATCAGCGAATGCGATTTCCGGCTCGATCATCCAGAACTCTGCTGCATGACGGGTCGTGTTGGAATTCTCTGCACGGAAGGTCGGTCCGAAAGTGTAGATGTTGCGGAATGCCTGTGCAAAGGTCTCGCCGTTTAACTGGCCGCTTACGGTAAGGCTTGTCTTCTTTCCGAAGAAGTCCTGTGTGAAATCAACAGCGCCGTCCTCGGTTTTCGGAATATCGTTGAGGTCCATAGTGGTTACCTGGAACATCTCGCCGGCTCCCTCGCAGTCGCTTCCTGTGATCAGCGGAGTGTTGACGTAAACGAAGTCTCTCTCCTGGAAGAACTGATGAATTGCATATGCGCAGAGGGAACGAACACGGAATACTGCCTGGAAAGTGTTGGTTCTCGGACGCAGATGGGAAATGGTACGAAGGTATTCCATGGAGTGGCGTTTTTTCTGCAGCGGGTAATCCGGTGCGGAAGCGCCCTCTACGGTAACTTCTGTCGCCTGAATTTCAAATGGCTGTTTTGCCTGCGGTGTTGCAACGAGAGTACCTTTTACGATGATAGCTGCGCCGACATTCATTTTGGAAATCTCAGCGAAGTTTTCCATCTCATCGTGGTATACAATCTGCAAGGTCTCGAAATAGCTTCCGTCGTGCAGAACGATGAAACCAAATGTTTTGGAATCACGTACGCTGCGGACCCAGCCGCCTACGGTTACTTCTTTGTCCAGGTATGCTTCCCGGTTTTTATAAATCTCTCGGATGGTTGTAAGTTTCATTGTCTTTTTCTCCCTAAATATTCATAGTGCTTTCTTTATTCTAGCACTTTTTCACGCATTAGAAAACCCCGCAAATTACTGGATCTTTACTTTTTTGATGTAACTGATAAATACATTGCCGTACTGTGCGAATAATGCATCGCTGTCGTCGTCAGAAAGTGCGGTTGTCTCGCCCGTTGCCGGGTTGTACAGCCAGGAGTTTCCGAAGATATCGTAGCCGGTCAGAAGCAGACTCTCGTTCTCGCCCGTCTTCACAACAACGCCGTAACCGCTGCTGATCATGTAAAGAATCTCTTCTCTCGTGCAGCCCGTCAGGTTCAGCAGTTCATAATCATCGCCCAGCGATTCTTTCAGTACATTTTCATCGAGGGATGCACTCTGGAAGCCGGACGGCATCGTCGTCTCGTCGAGACGCATTCCCTGCTGGCGGTTTCCGCGCTCCCATACATACGACTGGCTGCTGTTTAATACAACGCCGACATTCTCATCGGCAAGCTGTACTGCCTCCGCCGGGGAGCTTACGATTGCGATCAGTTTTCCTTTTCCATAGACGTAGTAGAGATCCGCGCTGCCCGTATCGTACGACATTGTGAGATCGGTCCGCAGCGTCGCGTAAATGTATTTCGGTGTCAGCGTCAGAAGTGAATCCGTTTTGCCGCTCGTTGAGAACTCCAGCAGGAACTGCTGCTCTCTGCGGTCATCCACCGTTGCCAGACGGCCGGTCACGAGTTCCTGGCTCTGCTGCTCGCCGTTCATAATGTGATCCGCCGATGCATCCGCATAACCCGATTCCTGGCGTACCACACGGTCGAGTTCCAGAAGGCCGTCCGAAATCGAAACGCCGGTCACATAGTAACCGTCCTGGTGATACTCTTTTTTCACCGTCCCGTCGATGCTGACAATCCGGATCGTATGCATTGCAAAGACTTCATTGCCGGAAATATCTTTTAAAATATCCCCGTCGTCTGCAATTCCGTAAACAAAATCTTCATTGATAAATCCAAGCGCCCGGATCTTCTGGCCGTCGTCCGCCGCAAAGCGCTGCGTCTCGCCGCTCTCCAGATTCATCACGGTGATGTTCATCGCGCTGCTGGCATTGTCCGCATCCATCCATGCGATGCTCTCCTGGCTGTCCGATGCTACGAAACATTCCTCCGGAATGCTTTCCCGTACCACGGTCGTCGTACCGGTTTCGATATCGATCTTACACAGGTTCTCATTCAGATAGAGATACATTTCCTTCTGCTGGTTGACATAGGAAAGACGGTCAATCTGCTTTTTCAGCATCTCATACGAAATGTCCGCCGGAACGAAAATCTCCTCGGTCGCCACATTCCGCTCTGCGCGGTAATAATAAACAGCGGCTCCCACTTCACCCTCGTGGTTTCCGCGGTTCATATAGCCGTAAACAACAAACGTCACATCGCCCGCATCATCCACGCGCACAATGTTGATATCATGCTCTCCGTGCTGCTCCCTGTCGTCCAGACTGCCGTTCTCGCGGAAACTGAACACCCGAACCACTTTATTGGTACTGCGGTTATAGCACCAGAGATCTCCGTTTACCACAAATGCGGCAATATCGCCCGCTGTATTCGTTACATACTCGGTATCTTCCCCGGTCACACCGAGGTTGATGCCGGATTTCGTCAGCACACTGAGCTCCGGATCGAAAATCTGCTGTGCACTCCGCTCGAAGTCCAGCAGAATGATCTCGCCGTTGGACTCACGCATCCGGTAGAACTCGCTTACGTTGTAATACTCCGTCTGACCGTTCTCATCCTGCGCACTGATCATATACTCCTGCGTGATGCTGGTCGTCGTCTCGTTTGCTTCCTTGATCTGCTGCACCGGCTGCTGTACAATCGTCGGCGCAAGGCTTCCCCAGGAAATCTGGTCGAGGCTTGAGTGGATATTGACATTGAGGAACGAAGTATTGTCTCCCGTCTCATCCGGCTCGAGCTGCGGAACAAGCGACTCCGCCTGCGTTTTATCCAGACAGGTCTGCGCAAACATCTGCGTATAGGCAAGATAATCGCCGACATCCACGCCGTTCCGCTGTACAATGCGGGTGTAATACCAGGCGGACTGGCCGTCCCCGTAGGAGACTTCGAGTTTCAGTGTGTATTCCTGATTCATCAGAATCGCGGTTTCCAGCTGGAAATCTGCTTTCAGATAGCTTCCATCCTCATCAAACGATTTCAGCACTGAATTTTCGATCAGTGCTCCGCCGTCTGTGCTCTCCACCGTGTACGTCACGTTTTTAATTGTCTGTCCCTTCGCATCAATTTCCAGCGTAAGCGAACGGTCCATTGGCAGCGGTGTCAGGTTTTCTCTTGTCGTGATGCCGTTCATCTCCTGACGGTATCCATACATGCGGTTCACCACCGTGTCCGCGGTCTTCATGTACAGCACCGGAAGACTTGCTGCGTCCAGATCGGTCGCATTCTCCGTCGTCTCATGGCTCATCAGGTGTGTGAACACCCCGACCGATGCGGCAAAAACAAGAAAAAGGATCAGAATCCTTGCTGCTCTTTTGTTCATCACGGCTCCTCCTTTTCTGTGAGGAGGTCAGCCAGGGTCGGCTTCACATGGTACGCTTCCATGCATCTTTTAAGTTCTTTCGGCAGTTTCTTCGAACCTTCCTGGCGCTTTACAGCGCGGATCAGAAGGTTTTTCGGCGTGTGCTCCATGTCGATGAACTCGAGAATCTGTGTCTCATATCCTGCATTTTCCAGCAGTTTTGCCCGGATTCCGTCGGTCAGAAGTGCCGCCATGCGCTCTTTTAAGATACCGTAATCCATGATCGGATACAGTTCTTTGTTGGCAATCTGACGGTTCAGCTCATGCTGGCAGCACGGAACGGAAAGGATGACTTTGGCATTCCACTTCACGGCTTTTTCCAGCGCATAGTCGGTCGCCATGTCGCATGCGTGCAGTGTCACAACCATATCGACCTCGTCGCGGCCGGTGTAGGAGGCGATGTCTCCCTGATAGAAATGCAGCTTTTCGTAGCCGTATTTCTCTGCCAGTCCGTTGCAGATCGCGATGACATCCTCTTTCAGGTCGAGTCCGATGATATTGACATCCAGTTTTTTCAGTTCGCGGAAATAATAATACATTGCAAACGTCAGATACGATTTTCCGCAGCCGAAATCGAGAATCGTGATCTCACGGTCGGACGGGAGCTGCGGCAGGATATCCTCGATAAACTCCAGAAAGCGGTTGATCTGGCGGAACTTGTCGTAGCGGGTCCGCACAATTTTGCCTTCTTTTGTCATAACACTGAGATCCTGTAAAAACGGAACCGGAATTCCCTCTTCCAGGATATACCGTTTCTTCCGGTTGTGTGCCAGACTGACGGGTTTTCCGGTTCCTTTCATATGCGGTTTCTTTTTGATCGTCATCGTTCCTTTTTTGCTGACCAGAACAGATGCGGTGCAGGTGTCGGATTCGAGCTGCATCTGCTTGAAACTTCCGTTCATCCATTCACTGATCTGGGCGATGGCGTCGTCTCTTGTCAGATTTTTATGAAACTCTTTCGTGCCGACGGTCTCCTGACACTGAAAGAGCAGTTTTCCTTTTATTTCAACCGGGCGGATTCTTACTTTGGACACTTCACTGTCCCCTCTTGGGCCGCTGATTGTGATGCGGTACAGCCCTTCCCGGATTTCATCCTGTAATAATTTCTGTAATTCCATTTATACTCTCCAAACTTCCTGAATCGTTTGTAAACATGTGTAATAAAACCCCTTACAACCCCGCTAATATTGTAATCTGTTTTAAGCAAAACCTCAACAGAAAAATTATTAAAAATGTGTTACCATCCAGCTTAATTATATCCAAATATTGTAATATCGTCTGCGGCGGTTTCGTCTCCGGAACATTTCATTATAGAAGAGAACGCCGATCAGATCGAGCAGCTCTTCTTCCGCCTTTTTCTCTTCTCCTCCGCCGTTTTCGCGGTCGTACTGCCGTGCAATATTCCGGCAGGTGTGCTCCATCATGAGCCGGTCCGGGAACTCATCGTACATCATGCTGCCGCGGTAATCCATGCGGTCACACTCCGCCTCCACCATCCGCTGCAGATCCGCCGCCGTTTTCGAATAATACGACTGCATCCGCTGCCGTTCCCGCGCATCCTGCTGCTCCTCCAGATTCCGTCCCACAAACATCATTCCATCCGAAAACGGCTCCGGCCGCCCGATCCGGTTTCCCTGGTTCGGATTTCTTCTATTTTCATACACTCTATCCTGATTCATGCCTGTTTTGCTTCCTTTTCGGCTCTTCCTTATAC
>CAVBNJ010000062.1:0-10828 GCA_963596755.1 bacterium | reverse complement strand
GATCAGTGCAGTGATGCGGATTTCCGAGGTGGTAACCATCTCGGTGTTGATGCCTGCATTGGCGAGTGCGCCGAACATCTTGGCAGCAACGCCGGAATGGGAGCGGACACCGGCTCCGATAACGGAAACCTTTGCCACATTCTCATCGTAATCGAGTTTTTTGATGCCGAGCGAATCTTTATTGTCGTTCAGCACATCAATTGTGCGCAGCATATCCGGTTTTGCAACGGTGAAGGAAACGGACTTTGTGCCGTCCTTTCCGAGCGACTGGATCATGACGTCGATGTTCAGATTGTTCCGGTCCAGTAAATTTAAGAGGCGGAACGTGCTCTCCGGATCGTTGCCAAGACCTGCGACACGGATTTTGGCCACATTTTTGTCGGCAGCCACGCCGCTGATTAACATTTTTTCCATTTTGGTTTTCTCCCTTACCATCGTTCCGGAATTCCGGTTCAGACTGGAACAGACCAGAAGTTCCACGCCGTATTTTTTTGCGATTTCCACGCATCTGCTGTGAAGAACCTTCGCGCCGAGCGAAGCCATCTCCAGCATTTCATCGTAAGTTACCTCTTCCATCTTGCGCGCGTTCGGCACAATCCGCGGGTCTGCGGTGTAGACGCCGTCCACATCGGTATAGATTTCACAGACATCTGCGTGCAGCTCTGCCGCAAGGGCAACTGCAGTCGTATCGGAGCCGCCGCGTCCAAGTGTCGTGATATCATCATACTTGTTGACACCCTGGAAGCCGGTGACGATGACGATTTTGTTGTCGTCCAGCTCTTTATGGATGCGCTCGGTGTCGATCCGTTTGAAGCGCGCGTTCTGGTAATCGGAGGTCGTGTGCATCGCTACCTGCCAGGCATTTAAAGAAACAGCACTGACACCCATCTGAATCATGGTCATGGCCATCAGTGCAACGGAAACCTGTTCACCGGTGGAGAGGAGCATATCCATCTCGCGGCGGGACGGTTTTTCCGTAATCTGTTTTGCGGTTGCGATCAGCCCGTCCGTCGTTTTTCCCATCGCGGAGAGAACGACAACGACCTGGCTTCCGGCCTGCTGTTTTTCGATGCAGCGCTGCGCTACATTGCGGATGTGCGCAAGATCTGCGACGGAACTTCCGCCAAATTTCATTACAGTCAGCATAACGGTTTTGATCTCTTTTCTTTTTTGTCTTTTCGGGGCAGAAAAAGCAGGAGTGGGACGTTTTTCTGTCTCGAAACTCTGATACTTAGTATAGCGAAAACAAATGGAAAAAGCAAGGAAAAGCGGTTTCGTTCTGCGGTTGTATTAGCCTTTTGTTTGTGTTAAAATGGTAGGCAGAAAAAGAGGAGAATACAGACTATGATAATAGAAACAAATTCCGCGGCGGAGACGCTCTCCCTCGGCGAAAAGCTGGGAAAAGCGGCGAAGCCGGGACAGATTTATACGTTAAACGGTGACCTTGGTGTCGGAAAAACCGTACTGACCCAGGGGTTTGCCAGAGGGCTTGGCATCACAGAGGCGGTCAACAGCCCGACCTTTACGATTATCCAGGAGTACACCGAAGGCCGTCTGCCGTTCTATCATTTTGATGTTTACCGGATCGGTGATATCGAGGAGATGGAAGAGATCGGATACGACGATTACTTTTTCGGTGAGGGCGTCTGCCTGATTGAATGGGCGGAGCTGATTGAGGAACTGATTCCGGAAGGCGCGATCTCGATTACGATTGAGAAAGACCTCGAAAAGGGATTTGATTACCGGAAAATTACCGTGGAGCCGATGGAGGCGTAACGGTTTTGATTTTTAGAAAGACGAAAGGATTAGAACAGAATATCAATTATGAAAATACTTGCACTGGACAGTTCCGGCCTTGTGGCTTCGGTGGCTGTCGTTGAAAATGAGACACTGCTTGCGGAGTATACCGTAAATTATAAAAAAACACATTCCCAGACGTTGCTTCCGATGCTGGATGAGATCTCCAAAATGACGGAACTGGATCTTTCCACGATCGATGCGATTGCAGTAGCCGGCGGCCCGGGCTCTTTCACCGGCCTTCGAATCGGTTCTGCAACGGCGAAGGGCCTTGGACTGGCGCTCGACAAACCGCTGATTTCCATTCCGACGACGGCGGCGATCGCATACAATATCTGGGATACCGACAAATTTGTCTGCCCGATCATGGATGCGAGAAGAAATCAGGTGTATGCCGGACTTTACTGCTATACCGATCATCATCTCGATACCATCTGGGAGCAGGATGCACTGAGCATTGAGGCGCTGGCTGAGGGACTGAACTGCCTCGATCACGAGGTGATTTTCCTCGGGGACGGCGTTGCAGTTTACCGTGAAAAATTACAGGAACTGCTTACGATTCCGTTTTCCTTTGCACCGGCGCATGTGAACCGCCAGAGAGCGGCAGCCGTCGGAGTGCTGGCTGAGGTTTATTACAAAGAAGGTAAAATCCAGACGGCAGAGGAGCACGAACCGGAGTATCTGCGGAAATCCCAGGCGGAGCGCGAGAGAGCCGAGCGGGAATCTGTGAAGCACGCCGATGTGCTGAAAAAACAGGAGAACGGAGAGAAGAGCGAATGATCACAATCCGGGAAATGCAGATCGATGATCTGGAGCAGGTGATGCCGATTGAGGAGGCGAACTTTTCGATTCCGTGGACGGAGACGGGATTTTTTACGTTTCTGATCCGTGACGACGCGCTGTTTCTTGTTGCGGAGGAGGACGGCGAGATTTTAGGATATCTCGGGATTCTGATTTCGTTTGATGAGAGTGAGATTACGAATGTCTGCGTGGCGGAAAAGGCGAGAAGACGCGGCATTGGACGGGCACTGATGGAAGAGCTCTTCCGCCGGATGAAGGAGCGAAAGGTGCGCGTGATTCATCTGGATGTGCGCGTCGGAAATACGCCGGCCCGGAATCTGTACGAGAGCCTTGGTTTTGTGCAGGACGGTCTGCGGAAGGGGTACTACGATCTCCCGAAGGAGGACGCGGTGCTGATGAGCCGGACGGATGAATCGGTTCCGAAGCGGTAGGAAGAAGCAGGGATAGAATACGCATTTGGCGTGCGGAACTTTCCTTTCATTCCCAGTAGGAATGGCGGGAAAGGTGTGTTACAATCGACAGGACACAGGAGAAAAGGTTCACGGGAGGACGAAAAATGCGTAAATACAACAAAAATACGAATGAGCTGGAAGCGGCGGTGTGCAACTGCTGCGGGAAAAGCATGAAAATACAGAATGGAATGCTGATGGAGGGGATCTGCTCGGTCGACACGACGTGGGGATACTTTTCGGGGAAGGACCTGGAAAGGCACGCGTTTGATCTGTGCGAGGAGTGCTACGACAAAATGATATCGTCGTTTGCGGTTCCGCCGGAGATTTCGGAGGACACGGAAGTCTAGGGCAGTTCGGCGTTCTGTTTCTTGGCGGAAAGGGGAATGGGCGATGCAGAGAGAGTTTACGATTGAGTCGAAGGTGGATGGGCTGGTTCTTGACGGGCTTGTAGTGGAGCCGGAGGAGGGTGTGAAGCGGACAGCGCTTTTACAGCTCAGCCATGGTATGAGTGAGTACAAGGAGCGGTATCTGCCGTTTATGGAATATATGGCGGAACAGCATGGTGTGGTGTGTGTGATTCATGATCACCGCGGACACGGGAAGAGTGTGAAGGTAAAGTCGGACCTTGGGTTTATGTACGGCGCCGGAGGCGCGGGACTTGTGGAGGATCTGTTTTTGGTCACGAAGTGGGCGAAGCAGGAGTATCCGGATCTGCCGTTTATTCTGATGGGACACAGTATGGGATCTCTGGTTGTGCGTACGTATGCGAAGGATCATGATAAGGAGCTGGATGCGCTGATTGTGTGCGGCTCGCCGAGCAAGAATTATCTGCGGCCGCTGGGTGCGGCTGTGGGACGCGCGGAGGCGGCTGTGCTTGGAGATGAGCATCGGAGTAATCTTTTGGAGGCGATGTCGTTTGGGTCGTTTGCGGCGCGGTTTGCGGATGAGAAGAGCAGGTTCGCGTGGTGCTGTTCGGACCCGGAGGTGGTGCGGGAGTATGAGGAGGATCCGCTGTGTGGATTTACGTTTTCGGATGATGCGTTTTTTGCACTGAATGATCTTTTGAAGGAGACGTATGGATTCCATGGATGGCATTGCACGAATAGGAAGCTGCCGGTGCTGTTTTTGTCGGGCGGGGATGATCCTTGTTATGTGAATGTGAGACGGTTTAAGAAAGCGATTGACCATATGCGGCTCATGGGGTATCGGAATGTCAGAGGGAAGTTGTATCCGGGGATGAGGCATGAGATACTGAATGAGAAGGAGAAGTATCGTGTGTATGGGGATGTTTGGAAGTGGCTGAAAAGAGAGAAGGTTGTTGAGGGGGAAAGCACACCCCCGCAGACCCCAGACGGCGTTCCGGCAGGGAGCGGCGGTGGAAAACAGGAGTGAGTTCTTACAAAAAAGCGGTCGTTATTTGACGGGAACCGACGTTAGTCGTCAGGAAAGCCTGATGCTTTCCCGACTCGGAACGTCTTGAAATCCGGTGTTGTGCACCGGATTTCATCCCATCAAATAACGGCCGCTTTTTTGAGAACTCATCCCCTGTTTTCCAATGCCGCTCCCTTGCCGGAATGCCGTCTGGGGTCTGCGGGGGTGTGCTTTCCCCTGGTTACGGGGTGGAGGACGGGAGGAGGGCTGGATCCGCCTGAAAGGCGGATCGGCGTGAGATTGTTGTGGGGGAATAGAGGGTGGTTGCGGGATTTTTTTTGAAATGGTACAATGTGGGGAGAAATTTTGGAACGGGAGGGTGAGGTATGATTCGGATTGCGATTGTTGAAGATGAAGCGTTGTATGCGGAAAAACTGATTGAGTTTCTGCATCGGTATGAGCAGGAGGAGGGGGAGATTTTTGAGATTACGGTTTATGCTGACGGCGATCAGATTGTGGAGAGGTATAAGTCGCAGTTTGATATGATTCTGATGGATATTGAGATGAAGCTGATGGACGGGATGACGGCGGCGGAGGAAATTCGGAAAATTGATTCGGAAGTTGTGATTATTTTTATTACGAATATGACGCAGTATGCGATTCGCGGTTATGCGGTGGATGCGTTGGATTATATTTTAAAGCCGGTGTCTTATTTTGCGTTTTCACAGAGGATCAGCCGTGCGGTCAGCAGGATGAAGAAGAGGGAATCGGCGGTGATTATGGTGAATATTAAGGGCGGTGTGACGCGGCTGAATGTTTCCAATATTTTTTATGTGGAGAGTCAGGGGCACACGCTGGTGCTGCATACGATTCTGGGGAATTATGAGACGAGCGGGACGATGAAGGAGATGGAGCAGAAGCTGGAGGGGATGAATTTCTGCCGGGGGAATAAGGGGTATCTGATTAATCTGCAGCATGTGGACGGCGTACAGGATGGCTGTGCGGAGGTCCGGGGAGAGCAGCTTGTTTTGAGCAGGGCGCGGAGAAAGGAATTTATGGAGGAGCTGACGAAATACTGGGGGAATATGCGGAAATGAGTACGAATGCGATGATTATGCCGGATATACCGAGAATTTATACAGCGCTGGCGGAGTGGCTGGCCTGTATGATTTTTATTCTGCCGATGAAGAAAAGGTTTCGGAAATGGCAGACGGTTCAGATTACCGGGGCAGGACTGGTGTTTCAGTGTGTGTTCCTGTTTCTGTCGGACAAACTGCCGCTTGTTTTCTGGATTCCGTGTATGATGACGGCGGTTGGAGCGATGATCGGGCTGATCTGGATCTGCTGTGAGATCCGGGGGCTGGATGCGGCTTACTATGGAATGATCGCGTTTGTGCTTGCAGAATTTATGGCGTCTCTGGAATGGCAGATTTTCTGTTATACATTAGGAGAACGTCATCTGGCAGGGTGGATGCTGACGATTCCGCTGGTTCTGATATACGGTGCGGCGGCATTTTGTATGTACAAAATTGCATGCCGGTATCTGCCGGAAAATGGGAAGCTGGAAATCAGCCCAAAAGAGCTGGGGTCTGCGGTACTGATTGCAGTTGCAGTTTTTGCAATCAGCAATTTACGGTTTCTTGGGCTTTCTGCGGAGACGAAAGGCGAGTATTCCTTTGAGATTGGAAATATTCGAACGCTGGTAGATTTCGGCGGAACGGCCATGCTGTTTGCTCATTTGTTCCAGTGCAGTGATCTTCGTGTGAGAAGAGAACTGGAGGCCGTGCAGAATGTGCTGCAGAATCAGTATGTACAGTACAAACAGTCAAGAGAGAGTATCGAACTGATCAACTATAAATATCATGACCTGAAGCATCAGATTGCCTATCTTCGGAGTGAGGAGAATCCGAAGAAGCGGGAAGAATTTCTCGACCGCATGGAGGATGAAATCCGGCAGTATGAAGCACAGAATAAGACGGGAAACAAGGTGCTGGATACAGTGCTTACGACGAAGAGCCTGTATTGCGTCAAGCATGGAATTACGTTTACATGTGTGGCGGACGGAATGCTGCTGAACTTTATGGATGTCATGGACATCTGCAGTATTTTCGGAAATGCGCTGGACAATGCCATTGAGAGTGAAATGAAAATTCCAGATAAGGAAAAACGCCTGATTCATGTGACCGTGTGCAGGCAGAAGAATTTTCTGCTGATGGAATTCGAGAATTATTTTGAAGAAAAACTGCAGTACGATGAGGGAAACCTGGTTACAACGAAGAAAGAAAAAGAATATCATGGTTATGGTATCAAGAGCATCCGCTATACGGTAAACAAGTATGAGGGTGCGGTCGATATCGATACACATGGGAACTGGTTCAGCATGAAAATTCTGATTCCGCTGTCAAAAAAAGAGACGGAAACAACATAAGAAAAGACAAGAGCCGCAGGTAAAATCGACTGATTTTCCGGCGGCTCTTCCCATATAAAGCGGCAAAAACGACAGTTTATGCAAAAAAAATGCAGTTTGTGCAGATTTTTTCTGCGAATGGAATTCCTGTGCTAGGATAAAACCATCCCGAAAAGAACGAGAGAGAAGGAGGATACATATGCAAAAGAAAATAAAAAGAGGAGCAAGGCTGACAGCAACGTGTCTGACAACCATGCTGGTTGTAAATTCCCTGCTTCCGACGTACGGAGATACGCTGACCACCTATCTTGGTATGTCTGGTGGAACGACCAGCGATGCGGCTCTTTCCGATGCGGAGTGCATGGAGGAAGGCCGTGAGATTGACGCTGAAATTGAAGCAGAAGGTGCCGTTCTCTTAAGAAATGAGAACAATACACTGCCTCTGGCCAAGGGATCCAAGGTAACGATTCTCGGTGCTATGTCGTACAATTACATCTGCGGCGGAACGGGTTCTGCCGGCGGTAAGTATGACGAGTACACCTACACCATGAAAGAAGCCTTCGATGGAAGCAAAGAAGAAGGCAGCGGCGTCAGCACAGAGCAGTATCTGGATGTCAATGAAAAGGCATGGAACTGGCTGGAAAAAGCAGTCGGCGGTTCCAGAAACACAGATTCTCTGTATGAGGGTCATACCGGAACCGGTGAGACATCAACGATTGCAGGTTCTGATTATGCAGAAAATAAAGATAATTACGGAGCAGGAGACTGGGGCGGTTATTCCAGAGTCTGCGAGTTTACCGAAGATACTTACGAGAGCAACAAAGATGATTTCATGGAAGACGGCTACAACGATGTTGCCATCGTTACCTTTGCCCGTTCCGGTGCCGAGGGTGCATCTCCAGTCATGGATTATGACGGTGACGGCGTTGCGTCCACCGGAACAACGTATCTGCAGTTGAGCGAGGATGAACTCGGACTGCTGAAATTCTGTAATGAGAACTACGAAAAGACAATTGTTCTGATTAACTCATCGACACCGATTGAGTTAGGAGAACTGGAGCAGGAAGAGTATGGCGTGGATGCCTGCCTGTGGATCGGTCATCCGGGCGAAGCTGGTCTGGTCGGTGTTGCACAGGTGCTGACAGGCGAAGCCAATCCATCCGGCCATCTGGTAGATACGTACGCATACGATATGTCGACGATGCCGTCCTTCTACAACAACGATGACAACAAATACACCAACGTGGAAAGCATCATGACCGGTTTCGATCAGTCCAGCAACTTTGGATATTATCAGTATGAGGAAGGCATTTACGTTGGATACCGCTTCTATGAGACCGCAGATGCAGAAGGCTATTTTGACAGCGACGCATTTACCTCTCATGAGTGGAAAAACGGACAGGCCTCCGGTTATGACGAGGTTGTTCAGTATCCGTTCGGCTACGGTCTTTCCTACACGACGTATCAGCAGGAAGTTGTATCTTCCGACCTGGATCTGACAGCGCATGGAACCGGCAGCATTACCGTAAGGGTAACAAATACCGGCGATGTCGCAGGAAAAGATCTTGTTCAGGTTTATATGGAAGCACCGTACGCAACCGATGATACCTGCGGAATTGAGGGTGTCGGCCTTCAGAAATCTGCCAAAGTTCTGGTTGGATTCCAGAAAACCGATGAGATTCAGCCAGGCGAGTCCCAGGATGTCACGATTACCCTTGATATGGATGATCTTGCTTCCTTTGATTCCTACGGCCATGGATGCTATGTACTCGAAAAAGGTGATTACAAATTCCATATCGGAAAGAATGCCCACGAAGATTACTGTGACCCGGTGGAAGCATCCCTTGCAGAGAGCATTATCTATGACGAGGATCATGCAGGTGCAAGAAACAGTGATGAGGAAGCAGCAACGGTTGCTTTAAGTGATGTGGATGCCGGAGACGGAAACATGCTGGATGGATATCTTTCCAGAAGCGATTTCGCAGGCGGCATGGATACCATTATGCAGCATGAGTCAAGCTGCAAGGAAGAAGCACTTTCCGATGGTCTGGTAGAGGTACTGAAAACACCGGCGCTTGGTTCCACCGAGTATACGTATGAAACATACGAAAACGGTAAAAAAGTAACCAAAACAACAACAAAATACGTAGGAGGAGCCGATTACGAATCCTATGCAGCAGAAGAAAACATTGACGGAAAGGATCAGAATGACGAGTCTTATCTGTACGATGATGCAAACAGCGATCATGAGATTCAGTACAGCAAATCGTATTACGTTGTCGTAGATGCGGATGGAAATCCAGTCGTAGACGAAGACGGAAACTATCAGGTAACCGAAGATGAAACAGATATGAAACTCGATATGAACTGTGCGTTCCTCGCTGATGTGCCGTATGACAATGAAATCTGGGCATATCTTCTGGATGAGACGACACTGGACGAGCAGATCAACACCGCCGGAAGTCTTGGATGGTGTACGCCGGAAGTGGCATCGGTCAACAAAACCCGTGAGGACGTTGTAGACGGACCGGGAGAATCCGGAAACGGAAACAACAGCTACGGAACGAATACCTGGTTCACCTCTGCGGTTGTAAATGCATCGACCTGGAATCCGGCACTGCTGTATAAGCTTGGTGTTGTCTATGCACATCAGTCAATCAAAAACAATCTGGCAGGCGCTTATGCACCGGCAATGAATACACACAGAACTCCGTTTGGAGGACGTAACTTTGAGTATTATTCTGAGGATGGCTTCATCGGCGGAAAGATGGGAGCAGCAGAAGTAGCTGGTCTTCAGGACAGCGGTATCTATGTCTACATCAAACATATGGCGATGAACGATAACGATACGAACCGGGATGGAAACATTACCTGGTTCTCCGAGCAGGCAGCCCGTGAGATTATGCTGAAAGATTATGAAATCTGTGTAAAACAGACGTATGTAGTAGATGATGAAGAAACATATGCAGGTCATTATGAGAATGGAGAGGGAACACTTGGTATCATGGCTTCTCTGAACCGTGACGGTATTTCCATGTTCCATCCGGGTCTGTATCGTACCATTCTGCGTAACGAGTGGGGCTACAACGGACTCGTTGTCACCGACGGTGTCGGACCGTATCCGTGGGTAATGTCTCCAGGAGCCGGACTGTTCGGCGGTGTAGAAGGACAGCTTGGCGGTTCCAAAGTTACGACCTATTATCAGTATGAGGGCGATGCAACATCCACCAATTACGGAACATATCTGCTTCGCCAGACCACAAAACATATGCTGTATCAGATTGCACATACCGGAAGAATGGTAAGAGGAGAGCGTTTCACCGAATCCGGAACACCGGCATGGAAGACCATCATGTATATCGTTGATGTGATTCTCGTACTTCTCGCAGCACTCTGCGCAGGCACGATGATTGTAATGCCGGTTATAAAAAGAAAAAAGACCGGAGCTGAAAAGAAAAGTGAAAGAGAATAAGGCTGACAGAAACAATATCGAAGAAAACGGAGAAAGATGACTATGGAAAAGAAGGAAAAAGGAGCGAATGCATTAGCTGTAAAGCTCGATAACCTGTTTAAAGTCACGGAACGGGGCTCCAGTATAGGGGCAGAAGTAAAAGCAGGATTCGGTGCATTCTGTATCGCGGTCTGCGCCCTTCTGATGAATACACAGACCATCGGTACCTATTATGGAAATTATGCAGGTGCGTATCTGGCGGTATCACTGATCGCGTTTGCCGGAACACTGCTTCTGGGCGTGTTCTGCAACCTGCCGCTGCTGCAGACGGCAAATATGGGAATGAGCGCTGCACTTATTTCCCTGCTTGGAAGCAATACAGGGCTGACCTATGCAAATGTGATGTTTGTGACATTTCTGGCAGCGGTACTTTACCTGGTGATTGCTGTAACACCACTGAAAAAGATTTTTATAGATGCAGTTCCGGAGGGCGTGAAAAAAGCCCTTCCGGTGGGCATCGGACTGTATGTAATCAGCACAGCGCTGAAG
>CAVBNJ010000061.1:0-10884 GCA_963596755.1 bacterium | reverse complement strand
CCGGTAAGCCGGGCAGGTCTGATACAGATCCTCGTGTTTTCCGACTGCGTGGACCTCTCCGTCCTCAACGAACACGATCTTGTCCATCTGCTCGACGGTCGAGATACGGTGTGCGATCAGAATCGTCGTCAGGCCCTCGCGTTTTTTGAGGTTATCGAGAATCGTGCGCTCCGTTTTTGTATCAACCGCAGAAACGGAATCGTCGAGAATCAGGATCGGTGCATGTTTCATCAGCGCACGCGCAATCGAAATTCGCTGCTTCTGTCCGCCGGAAACCGTCACACCGCGCTCGCCAAGGACAGTGCGGTAACCCTCTTTGAACTCTGCAATGTTATCGTGAACATCGGACATCATCGCCGCATCCTCGATGGCTTCCTGGTTTTCATCGTCAAAGGCAAAGGAAATGTTGCCGGAAATCGTGTCAGAAAACAGGAAGTTGTCCTGCGGCACGTAGGCACAGCCTTCGCGCACGGAGTGAATGGAAACAGTGTTGACGTCGTGATCGTCGATGAACAGTGTTCCGTCCGGCACGTTGTAGGTGCGGAGCAGCAGATCGACGATCGTCGTCTTTCCGGAACCCGTCTTTCCGACAATACCGACGCTCTCGCCCGGCTCAATCGTGAACGAAACGTTTTTCAGGACGTCATACTCGCCGTCCGGGTAACGGAAGGTCAGATCGCGGAACTCAATTTTTCCGTGGATCGACGCTAGATCCTGCACGCCGCCGCGGTCTTTGACATCGACTTTCGCGTCGAGCAGTTCCGTGATACGGTTCAGAGAAGCTTTTCCACGGGATGTTTTCTCGATCAGCATGGAAACCGCCATGATCGGCCATACAACAGCTGAAAAGTAACCGATATACTCAACAAGCTGGCCTGCATCGAAGCTTCCGCGGTAAACGAGATAGCCGCCGTATCCTAAGATAACGCAGATGACGGACTCAACAAACAGCGTTACCATAATGTTCAGCAGGGTGGAAATCTTCGTATATTCCACGTTGATGTCCTCATTCTCGCGGTTCAGCTTGCGGAACATCATCAGCTCTTTCGTCTCTTTTACAAACGCTTTGATGACGGCAAGACCGGAATAGTTCTCCTGCGCGAAATCAGACAGCTCGGAGAAGGCCTCCTGGCGCTCCTCCCATTTTTTCATCAGATATTTGCCGAGTGTTGTTCCTGCAACCATCAGAAATGCCATCGGGATCATCGCAAGGCCGGTCAGAAAGTGGTTCATGCGCCACATTTTGATCACGGCAAGGAGGCCTAAGAACAGGGCATCGCAGAACATCAGAATACCGTCGCCGAAGCACTCCTGCACGGTATCCAGGTCGTTGGTGTAAAGGCTCATCAGGTTTCCGACTTTGTTGACCTGATAATACTCCTGGGACAGCTCCTTGCTGTGCGCGAACATGCGGGTACGAAGATCGGTCACCACACGGATCGCAGAACCGAAGAAGCAGACACGCCACAGGAAACGGCCGATGACCATGACAATAATGGTGATAATCATCGGACGGCAGACCTGATCCAGCAGAAATTCCATATCAAACACCGCCGCCTGGCCGTTGACCAGAACGGGATCGCCGTTCATGCCGTTGATGACCATGCGGTACAGCTCCGGTATGAAAAGCTGGAAATAATCTACGAGAATCAGCGCCGCAAGACCAAGGATCAGAATGGGCGCATTCTTCAGGTAGTATTTGTTGATATACTTTCCAAATATCATAGTTTTCTCCCTCTTTTACTTGTTTTTGCAGAAAACACGGCCTCTTTTGTCTCCCAAAATCCCCCTCCCCGTCAGGATCAGCTTTACATACAACGCTTTCATACAAACAGAAGGAACTGGATTTTCCGTAAATCCAATTCCTTCTGACTTTTTATACATTCCGCTGCGGGACGCCTTTGTACCGTAAAATTCTCTAAATACCAGTATACGGTCGTTTCATTTTTTCGTCAAGTTCTTTCCCGCATTTTTCAATTTTCTTTTTTTATTTTACGCTTTTGTCGCCTTTTTTGCGCAAATTTTGCGCATTCCGGTCAGAACGCACAAAAGAAGGATGACACTCACGCCAAGCGTGATCCACCACGTTTTTGTCACGGCTGCAAGCAGGTATCCCACGAGGCAGACACACGCCGTAACGGCTGCATACTGCATCTGCGTCGATACGTGATTCAGGTGACTGCTCTGCGCGCCTGCACTCGACATAACCGTCGTGTCTGAGATCGGCGAAATATGGTCACCGCAGACAGCTCCTGCGAGAACTGCGGATACCGAGATAATCATCATCTCCAGATTCGTTCCGGCTGCGAACATGCCCGTTGCAATCGGGACAAGGATCGCGAACGTTCCCCAGGAAGTTCCCGTCGAGAACGAGAGGAATACCGCCACGGCGAACAGTACCACCGGGATAAAGATGCTTGCGGACGCATGATCGCCCACGACGCTTCCGACAAACTGGGCCAGTCCCATCGCATCGCCGACGCCTTTTAAGGTCCAGGCAAACACAAGAATCGTAACCGCCGGAACCATCAGCTTGAAGCCCTCGGACAGACTGTCCATAAAGCTCTTGAAGGTGATGACCTTCCGCGGCAGATACAGTGCCATCATAAACAGGATTGTGACAACGGATGCGAAAATCAGACTCGTCTCTGCATCGCAGCCCGCAAAGGCGGAAATTACGTTGTCGGCACCGCCGAGGAAGCCGGTGTAAACCATCGCTCCGATCGCCGATACGATCAGCACGGCAACCGGGAGTACAAGGTCGATGACTTTTCCGTTCGGATTGACCTCCTGCTCGGAAACCTGCTCGAACTCCTCGCCGCCGGTTGTGAAAAGGTCGCCCTTTGCGGCGTTGTCCTCGTGGATCTTCATCTGGCCGAAATCAAAGCCGGTGTAGCAGATGTAAAAGACCATCACGATGGTCAGGATCGCATACAGGTTGTACGGAATTGTCCGCAGGAAAAGCTGGAATCCGCTGATTCCCGCATCCGCCGGCACGTACGAGTTGACGGCTGCCGCCCAGCTCGAAATCGGTGCGATGATGCAGATCGGCGCTGCGGTGGAGTCGATGATGTATGCCAGTTTCGCACGGGAAACCTTGTGGCTGTCTGTGACCGGGCGCATAACGGAGCCGACCGTCAGACAGTTGAAATAGTCATCCACAAAGATCAGGATGCCAAGCCCCATCGTTGCAAGGAGCGCACTCCGCTTCGTTTTGATCTTCGTTCCCGCCCATTTTCCATATGCCGCCGAGCCGCCGGATTTCGCCATCAGCACAACGACCATGCCGAGCAGAATATCGAAAATCAGAATGTTGATATTCATGCTGTTCCGCAGGATTTCAAAGAAGCTGGTAAACGCTTCCCACGGATGGAAGTTGGTGTACAAAAGCACACCGACTGCCGATCCGATAAACAGGGAGCTGTAAACCTCTTTTGTGATAAATGCAAGCAGAATTGCAAGCAGCGGCGGGACTAACGCCCACCAGGTTCCGATAAACATTGATCCGTTCATGATGGATTCACAATTTTTCCGGCTACCGCACAGGCTGCTGCTGTTCTCGGGGATGCCAGATAAATTTCAACTTTGGAAGTACCCATTCTTCCAAGGAAGTTTCTGTTGTTCGTTGCTACAACGCGCTCACCGTCAGAGAGGATTCCGCCCGCTCTTCCGCAGCACAGACCGCAGCCCGGATGCGTGATCATGGCGCCTGCCTCTGCAAGAGTATCGAGGATGCCAAGCTTGCTTGCCTGCAGATAAATCTTGCGGCTTGCCGGTGTTACGATCAGTTTCACATAGTCAGCAACTTTTTTGCCTTTTAAAACTTCGGCTGCCGCCTGCAGATCCTCGAGACGGCCGTTGGTGCAGGAACCGATGAAGACCTGATCGATCGGGGTTCCCTCAAGAACGCTGACATCGCGGATTTTATCAACCTGGGACGGGCATGCCATAACCGGCACAAAGTCCTCGGCGCGGTAAGTGATGGTGCGCAGGTATTTCGCATCGTCATCGCCTTTTAAGCTCTTCTGATAGTCGTTGAGTTCAACTTCACAGTATTCTGCCGTCTTCTCATCCGGGGTAAAGAGTGCACATTTGGCACCTGCCTCGATCGCCATGTTGGCAATCGTCATACGGCTTGCAACTGTCATATTCTCTACGGTGCTTCCGGAGAACTCCAGTGCGCGGTACGTTGCGCCGTCTGCGCCGAGGTCGCCGATCAGACGGAGAATGATATCTTTTGACATCACATTTGCCGGCAGCTCGCCTTCAATGACAACCTTGATTGTCTCCGGCACTTTGATCCACATCGTACCGGTTCCGAGGATGCTCGCCATCTCGGTGTATCCGATTCCGGAGGAAAATGCGCCGACACAGCCGTACGTTGTCGTGTGGCTGTCGGTTCCGAAAACAACGTCGCCCGGTTTTACATAGCCAGCTTCCGTCATCAGCTGATGGCAGATTCCGTCGCTTCTGTGCACGTTTTTCATGCCGTATTTCTTTGCGAATTCATCACCTTTGTGGAAATGTCTCGTATCGTCCACCTGGCTTGCCGGAACGAGGTGGTCATAGATCAGAACGACCTTATCCGGATCCCACAGTTTGGTGAAGCCCATCTCCTCGAATTTCTCGCCGACAAACGGGATGAAAATGTCATGAATCATGACTCTGTCCACGTTGACCGTCACAATGTCACCCGGCTTTACGTCTTTTCCGGTATTGTGGCGGATAATTTTTTCAATTACTGTATTGCCCATGTTTTCTTCCTCCCGCTCTTAGTCCAGTCCGTTGCGTTTGCGCATCGCCTTTACCAGGCCGCCTGCCTGAATGATATCCATCAGGTTCTCCGGCAGAGCAGCGATCGGGTAGGTTTTTCCGTTGTAATCGACGTGCTCATTCATCTTTACGGTGATGGTGTCGCCCTCTTTGATATCGTCGTGCAGATCCGGCTGCTCGATCAGAAGAAGACCGTTGTTGATGGAGTTGCGGAAAAAGATCCGGGCAAAGGATTTCGCGATGACGCAGGAAATGCCGAGCGCCTTGATGATCTCCGGTGCCTGCTCTCTCGAAGAACCGCAGCCGAAGTTCTTTCCGGCCACGATGATGTCGCCCTTTTCAATCTGTCCGGCCAGTTCCGGGCGGAGCGGGGAAAAGCCGTACTGTTTCATATCGTCAATTGTCTTTAAAGCAAGATACTCGGTCGGGATAATGATATCGGTATCAATATCGTCTCCAAGCACCCATACTTTTCCTGTAAATGCTTCCATATGTTTATTCTCCCACCTGTCTTAAATCTGGTCTGCGGTCGCAATCTTTCCGGCAATCGCGGATGCGGTTACGGTTGCGGCAGAGCCTAAGTATACTTTGGAGCTCGGATGACCGGCACGGCCCTTGAAGTTACGGGTTCCGGTGCTGATCAGCACTTCGTTCTCACCGATGACACCCTGGCAGCTTCCCCAGCAGACGCTGCAGTTCGGGTTCATCACGATGGCTCCGGCTTCCATGAAGGTGTCGATGATGCCTTCTTTTAATGCCTGACGGTAGATTGTCTGGCTTGCCGGAACGACGAGGAAACGAACACCCTCTGCGACTTTCTTTCCGCGGATGATCTCTGCGCCGACACGGAGATCTTCGATTCTTCCGTTGTTGCAGGAACCGAGGAATGCCTCATTGATCGGTGTTCCGCAGGTTTCCTCTGCCGGAACCACGCGGTCTACAAAGTCTGGTTTTGCGACAACCGGGCGGACTTTGGAGAGATCGAACGTATACTCTCTGACGTATTTTGCGTCCGGATCGCTGTGGAAGATTTCTTTCGGCTCTCTTCCATGCTCTTTCAGGTATGCAACGGCTTTCTCATCTGCCTCGAAGATACCGGTCTTTGCACCGGCCTCAACAGCCATGTTGCAAAGTGCCATACGGTCGCTGATGCTTAAGGTCTTTGCGCCTTCCCCGGTGAACTCCATGACCTGGTAGTTGCATCCATTTGCACCGACCTCGCCGATGATCGTGAGGATCAGGTCTCTCGCATAAACACCTTCCGGCAGTTTTCCTACAAGATTGAATTTTACGCTTTCCGGTACGAGTACCCAGGAGGTTCCCGTTACCATGCCGTACAGGAAATCTGTGCAGCCGACACCGGTACCGAATGCGCCGAGTGCTCCGTAAGAGCAGGTATGGCTGTCAGCGCCGAAGATCAGCTCGCCCGGGCGGACATAGTTCTCGATCATCACCTGGTGGCATACGCCTTTTCCTTCCCAGAAATCGATGTTGTTCTCTCTTGCGAAATCACGCATTTTTTTCTGGGATGCCGCTGTTTTCGGGCTGTCGGACGGTACGTTGTGGTCTACGATGAAAACCAGCTTTTTCGGGTCCGCGATGTGCGGGTGGTTTAATTTGTTGCGGTACATATCAACCGTCAGATGGGTCGTTCCGTCGTTGCTCATCAGACGGTCCAGTGTTACGGTGTGGATATCTCCCGGTTTTACTTCCGGAACGCCGGCTGCAGCGGCGATAATTTTCTCTGCAATTGTCATTCCCATGATCTTACTCCTCCTCGCGGTTCAGGGATGCGATCAGGCCGCCCTGATTCAGTATGTTCTGCATGTATTCCGGCAGTTTGGTGCAGGTGTACGTTTTGCCGTTCACCTCTGCGGTTCCCTCGGACATATGGAGGACCATGGTGTCCCCGTCTTCTACGGCATCCGGCAGGTCTTTACAGACAATCGCCGGCAGACCGATGTTGATGGCGTTGCGGAAAAAGATTCTGGCGAAGGATTTTGCGATGACTGCCTGCACGCCGAGTGCTTTTAAGACTCCCGGTGCCTGCTCTCTTGAAGAACCGCAGCCGAAATTCTCTCCTCCTACGACAAAATCTCCCGGTTTTACTTTCTTTGCAAAATCCGGATCTAACGATTCAAAGGCATGACCTTTCATCTCATCCAGATTCGGCAGAAGCAGATACTGGGATGCGATGATCTGGTCTGTATCAAGGTCATTATGAAATTTAAAAATTTTACCCTGTTCCATTTTCTTTCGTTCCTTTCGCATAAAAATTCTGACGAATCTTATTGTATCACAAAAGATATGGTTTGCAAAAGAGAAAAAAGCAAAAAAAGTAGACCGCCGCACCAAATTTCCGATACGACGGTCTGAAAGTCTGCTTTAGTGGGTATTAGTGGGTAGTTCCCATTGCTTCTTTTACTTCTTCTTTGTTGGTTACGACTGCCTCGATGCAGTATTCCAGGGATTTTGCAATCGTCTCCAGCGGCATGCTTGCCATGGTGCTTGCTTTTCCAACAACCTGCTCGCATGCGAACGGTACATGGATAAATCCTGCGCGGATGTTCGGATATTTTGTTGCGCACAGGTGAAGCACATTGTACATCACACAGTTGCATACGTAGGTGCCTGCGGTGAAGGATACGTGGCACGGAAGGCCGTGTTCGCGGACATTCTGAACCATGGCGTTGACCGGAATGGTTGCAAAGTATGCAGCCGGTCCGTCTGCCTGCAGCGGTTCATCGGCCGGCTGCTCGCCTGCGTTGTCCGGGATTCTTGCATCTGCAAGGTTGATGCCGACTTTCTCTACGGTTACGCATGCGCGTCCGCCTGCCTGTCCGACATCGATGACAACATCCGGGTTGTGCTCCTTGATGGCAGCCTCTACACACGAAATGCTTCTGGTAAACTCGGTCGGAATCTCAACCTTTACGATCTCGGCTCCGGCGATGGTATCCGGCAGAAGTTTGATGGCCTCGAATGCCGGGTTTACGCTCTCTCCTCCAAATGGGTCAAATCCTGTCAATAAAACTTTCATGATCTTTTCTCCTTTTGTCTCTTTGTTCTGTCCTTTAGTATAACACAGGTTCGGGTGCAATAATCTTTCCCCGGTCCATAATCTGGCGGTTATCGGTGAATATATCGGGCTCCCGGCAGACCAGGTCGAAATGGCCTTTCGCATTCTGCACACCGCCGAGTGCGATGTTTCGTCCGAGTCCCACATGGAAGGTTCCGTAGGCGGATTCATCCTCGATGTAGCAGTTGCCGAGGCAGTTCGAGCAGGAATTCAGCCCGATGCCGAGCTCTCCTGCAACATAAATCCGGGGATCAAAATATTCCTCCATGTACTTCTTCAGGCGGATGCCCGTCGGCGTCTCCTCGATGTCGACGATTCTGCCGCCCTTAAAGATAATTCTCGTCGGCTCATCGGCACGCCCGATATAGCCCAGCGATCCGTCGAGCACCATGATGCCCTCCGTTTTCGTCTCCTCAATCGGCACGTAGACCTCGATGCTCGAAGACGAATAGCCTCTGCCGTCTTTTAACACGCCGTTGAAAAATCCCGGGTTGCGGTTTTCTTTGTAGAACATCATATCCGTTCCCGCCGGTGTCGTCACATGCACCTTGCCGGAAGAGCGGAGGTACTTCATAAACAGTTTTGCCATCATACGGCTCTTCTTCGTGTCCATCAGAAGAAAATCGAATTCCAGAAGACTTCTTCCGTCGTTCGTTGAAAGCGGAAGCGACAGAAACTTTTTGTGCTTCTGGATCGCACGCTTTGCCGCTCTTGTCGTCACAAGCGAATACTCCGTCGCCGCAATGATCGCTGTGTAGGGATCAAAGACAGCCTCGTTGTCATCGAAAAAGATTCCCACATGGCGTCCTTTATTCTCAACGAACAGCGTATTGACCGACCGCGTTTTTTCCCGCGCCTGCATTTCCATCGCTTTCGCTTCTTCTTCATGCTCCTTCGATGTCACAATCAGTACCTTGTCCCACGCCTTTACTCTCACCCATTCGTGGATGATGATCCGGGCCCCCCGTTCCATGTTCGGTGTCATTTGTTTCTCTTCTTTCTCCTGTTATATCTTTTCAACCGTTTTACGGACGTTAAGGCCACCGCCCCTCCCTTTCGGGAAATACGATGACCTTAGTTAGTCTTTCCTGACGATTTACTTTAATACTATCATATAACAGATCTGGAATACAAGCATAATTAATCCGACCAGCACCTGATTTTTGATAACGCCCCATCGATCCTTCATATTCAGGATCGCAACCGGAACGATGTTGAAGTTTGCTGCCATCGGAGTCATTAAGGTTCCGCAGTAGCCGCAGGTCAGTGCGATCATGCCGACAACAACCGGGTTTGCGCCGTAAGCCAGTACGAACGGAGCGCCGATGCCGACGGTCATAACGGTGATTGCCGCGAATGCATTACCCATGATCATGGTGAACAGTACCATGCCGACTGCATATACGATGATACCAACGTTGACATTTCCCTTCGGAACGATTTTCTCAACGATCTGTGCAACAACTTCGCCGACACCTGCTGCGGTGAATACGCCGCCGAGGCAGCCAAGGAGCTGCGGCAGGGTGCTGAGCGGTCCGGTGATGGAGAGGAATCTCTCGGAATCTTTTAAGAATACCTGCGGTTTATTCTCTTTCGGATCGTATGCGATCAGGATGATCACTGCGGTTAATACACCAAGTGTAATGGCGATCATGGAGCTCATGTTGGAGAACAGTGCGAAGATCAGGGAGAAGACTGCGACGCAGAACGCCGGAACGAAGATCTTCATGCCGATTTTCTTAAACTGTGCTTCTGTGTGAGCTTTCTCCGGTGCATTTGTCTTGCCGACTTTTACTTTCTTGAAGATCGGCGGCAGACACATGATGATAACGAGAACACCGGAAACTTTTGCCGGAAGCCAGGTACCGAATGCGGTAACAATACCGAACGAGCACCAGAAAATGGCTGTTCCGATTCTGGACGGGTTTTCTTCATCCAGAAGGTTTTTGATGCCTGCATAGATTGCGATCAGGCCAACGAGAATCCATACAATATTCAGTCCGATGGTATTAAACTCAGCCGGAACCTGTATAACTTTTAATGCGCTCATGTTGTGTCCCCCTTATTTCTGTGCCTTTTTGCCGGCTGATTTTCCATAGTATTTCTTCGAAATGCGGTTGTCCTTTACGATAACGTATACGCAGGATACAACGAGTGAGAATAATGCGACCGGAATTTCAATTGCTGCAAGGTCGATCAGGCTTACTTCATAGCCAAGACCAGCCAGGGTTGTCTGTACCAGAATTCCGCCGGAACCGCCGACAAACAGTACCTGGAAGAAGAACCAGGTGAAGTTCTGCATTGCTGCCGCAAGGCCTTTGACTTCCTCTAAGTGCTCTTCGTTTACGGTGCCTTCTTTGTTCTCGATTGCGCCTTCTGCCATCGGAAGAAGTACCGGACGGATAAATCCGGCAACGCCGCCGAATCCTACGTTGAATGCGCCGAACAGGCCGTTTAATACGCCGTATACAGCGATCAGTTTTCCTGCGGTTGCGCTCTTAACCTTCTTGATCAGGTTGGCTGCGGCTTCACGCAGACCGTTTCTCTCGAGCGTACCGGTTACCAGCAGGATCATCATGAAGATCGCCATGCTGCGGTTTGCTACAAATTGGGTTCCGATGGTCTCAAGAAGACCGCCGACACCAAGTCCTCCAACGATTCCTGTCGTAATCAGCGCCAGGAAAATGATGAGGATCGAATCCAGTTTCAGCGCGAATCCTACGATAACGATTAACACGCCAAGTAATTTGATGAGTTCCATACCTAAACTCCTCCTTAAAATAAAATTTTGTTTTGGATACAGACCGCTCCGCACTACGTGCTCCCGCAGTCTTCAAAAACATTCGCAATCCGCTCATTTTCCTTCGGAAAATGGCTACTTGCTCACGTTTTTGCGGGGCTCAAGATCAAAAACCTTCGTGCAAGCTTTGCTTGCGTCAGTTTTTTGACCTTTCTCCCCTGGGTATCCTGTATTTTTTCCAGTTACTTTGAGACAATCATCGGTCTCTTACGTATGTAGCTGGTCAAAATCG
>CAVBNJ010000060.1:0-10896 GCA_963596755.1 bacterium | reverse complement strand
CACACACAACACACAATACACACACAACACACAAAAACGAAACCACGAAAACAACACACACCAAAAAAGAAAAGGAGACAACAAAATGAAACAGCAGGTACTGGATTGTTTTGCAAAACTGTTCGGGGGAGAGGGCGACATCCGCACTTACTTCGCACCTGGACGTGTGAACCTGATCGGTGAGCACACCGATTACAACGGAGGCCACGTATTTCCATGCGCACTGACCATCGGAACCTACATGGCAGCAAGAAAACGTGACGACAGAAAGCTTCGTTTTTACTCCATGAACTTTGAGAAACTCGGCGTTGTAGAATCTTCCCTCGACGAGTTCAAGATGGGAAAAGAAGGCAACTGGACCGCATATCCGAAGGGAATGATGTGGGCATTCGGCCAGAAAGGCTTCCCGGTAGAGCAGGGCTTTGATATCGTGCTTTACGGAAACATTCCGAACGGCTCCGGCCTTTCCTCTTCCGCATCCGTTGAGACCGTAACCGGCGTTATGCTGCGCGACATGTTCGGGTACGACACCATCTCCATGATCGACATCGCTCTGTACGGCCAGTTCTCCGAGAACAACTACAACGGCGTTAACTGCGGTATCATGGATCAGTTCGCAATCGCCATGGGCAAAAAGGACTGCGCCATCTTCCTTGACACCAGCGATCTGCAGTACGAGTACGCACCGGTCAAACTGGAAGGCGCAAGAATCGTCATCTCCTGCAGCAACAAGAAACGCGGCCTTGGCGATTCCAAGTACAACGAGCGCCGCAGCGAGTGCGAGACCGCTCTGGCAGAGATCCAGAAAGTCAAAGACATCAAGAGCCTTGGCGAGCTGACCGAGGAAGAGTTTGAGGCAGTCAAAGATGCCGTCAAAGATCCGGTCCGCCAGAAACGTGCAAAACACGCTGTTTACGAGAACCAGAGAACCGTTCAGGCTGTTGCAGCCTTAAAGGCAAACGACATCGCAAAATTCGGCGAGCTGATGAACGCATCCCACGTTTCCCTGCGTGACGACTATGAGGTAACCGGAATTGAGCTGGATACCCTCGTAGAAGAAGCATGGAACTGCCCGGGTGTCATCGGTTCCCGTATGACAGGAGCAGGCTTCGGCGGATGTACTGTCAGCATCGTAAAAACAGAAGATATTGACAACTTCATTGCAAAAGTAGGCGCAGCTTACAAAGAAAAAATCGGCTATGCCGCAGACTTCTATGTCGTAGACATCGGAGACGGCGCAGGCGTATTAAAATAAGAAACAAAGAAAGCCGGATCGGCAGCAGGGAGGAAGCTACAGTGATCAACGAGAGTATTGCAAAACTGGTAAAATATGGAGAAAATGCCGGTCTTGTTTCAGGACTGGACAAAATCTATGCGACAAACCGGATTCTGGAAGTCATGCAGATTTCCGATTACGAAGAGCCGGAGCAGATTCCGGAGACACCGGATCTGGAAGAAACATTAAATGAGCTGCTCGATAATGCAGCAGAACGCGGTCTTCTCGAGCACAACAGCGTCGTTTACCGTGATCTGTTCGACACGAAGCTGATGGACTGCCTGATGCCGCGTCCGGGCGAGGTGGTAAAGAAGTTTGAAGAACTCTATGCGAAGAGTCCGCAGGAGGCAACCGATTACTTCTACAAACTGAGCCAGGATTCCAACTACATCCGCAGATACCGCATCGCAAAGGATATCCGCTGGAGCGTGCCGAGTGCATACGGTGACATCGATATCTCGATCAACCTCTCCAAACCGGAGAAAGACCCGAAAGCGATCGCGGCTGCGAAGCTGGCAAAACAGAGCGGATACCCGAAATGCCTGCTCTGCAAGGAGAATGTGGGCTATGCGGGACGCGTCAATCATCCGGCGCGCCAGAATCACCGCATCATTCCGCTGACAATCAATCAGACGGAGTGGGGCTTCCAGTATTCCCCGTATGTGTATTACAATGAGCACTGCATCGTGTTCAATTTCCAGCACATTCCGATGAAGATCGAGCGCGCAACCTTTGTGAAGCTGTTTGACTTTATCAAACTGTTCCCGCATTACTTCATCGGTTCCAATGCGGATCTGCCGATCGTTGGCGGCTCGATCTTAAGCCACGATCATTACCAGGGCGGCCACTATACGTTCGCAATGGCGAAAGCGCCGATCGAGCGTCACTTCACCGTCAAAGGATACGAGGATGTGGAAGTCGGCATCGTCAAATGGCCGCTGTCCGTCATCCGAATCCGTCACAAAGATGAGAAACGGCTGATCGATCTGGCAGAGCACATCCTGAACTGCTGGAGAGGCTACACGGACGAGGATGCGTTCGTATTCGCTGAGACCGACGGAGAGCCGCACAACACGATCACCCCGATCGCGAGAAAAGTGGGCGATACGTTTGAACTCGACCTGGCGCTCCGCAACAACATCACGACGGACGAATGCCCGCTCGGCGTTTACCATCCGCATGCACAGTATCACCACATCAAAAAAGAGAACATCGGCCTCATTGAGGTTATGGGTCTTGCCATTCTGCCGGCGCGTTTAAAAGATGAGCTGGAAGAGCTTTCCAAATGCCTCGTAGAAGGAAAAGATGTGCGCGCTGTCGCAGAGCTTGAGAAGCACGCGGACTGGGTGGACGAATTCCTGCCGCGCCATCCGGAGCTGAACAGCGAAAATGTGATGGACATCCTGAAAGAGGAAGTCGGAAAAGTATTTGTCGGCGTACTTGAGGATGCCGGCGTTTACAAGTGCACCGAAGAAGGCAGAAGTGCATTTGCAAAATTCATGGAAACGTTGTAGAATAAACTGAATGCTTCAATCACCCGCTGTCCGATTTTGAAAACGGCAGCCAAGGAAAATATGGAGGATACCAAAATGAAAATCTTAGTTACTGGCGGTGCAGGCTATATTGGAAGCCACACCTGTGTGGAACTGCTGAACGCAGGCTATGACGTTGTTGTCATGGACAACCTTTACAATGCAAGCGAGAAAGCCATCGAGCGTGTAGAACAGATTACCGGAAAGAAAGTAACCTTCTACAAAACCGATATGCTGGACCGTGAGGGCGTAAAGAAAATTTTCGACAACGAGAAAATTGACGCTGTCATCCATTTCGCAGGCTTAAAGGCAGTCGGCGAGTCCGTACATAAACCAATCGAATATTATCACAACAACATGACCGGAACCCTGATTCTCTGCGACGAGATGAGAAACCACGGTGTCAAGAACATCATCTTCAGTTCTTCCGCAACCGTATACGGCAATCCGGCACAGATTCCGATCACTGAGGAGTGCCCGAAGGGAACCCCGACCAACCCATACGGCTGGACCAAGAGCATGCTCGAGCAGGTTCTGACCGACATCCACACCGCAGATCCGGAATGGAATGTTATCCTGCTTCGTTACTTCAACCCGATCGGAGCTCATAAGAGCGGCCTCATCGGAGAGGACCCGAAGGGAATCCCGAACAACCTGCTTCCGTATGTAGCACAGGTTGCCATCGGAAAACTCGACTGCATCGGCGTTTTCGGTGATGACTATGACACTCCGGACGGAACCGGTGTCCGCGATTACATCCACGTTGTCGATCTGGCACGCGGCCATGTAAAAGCAATCCAGAAACTGACTGACAAAGAGGGCGTTTCTATTTACAACCTCGGAACCGGCAAAGGCTACAGCGTACTTGATGTGATCCACGCATTCGAGAAAGCATGCGGCCATCCGCTGAAATACGAAATCAAACCGCGTCGTGACGGAGATATCGCAACCTGCTACTCCAAATGCGACAAAGCAAAAGAGGAGCTTGGCTGGGAGGCTGAGTACGGCATCGAGGAGATGTGTGCCGATTCCTGGAACTGGCAGCAGAAGAATCCGAACGGATATAACGACTAATGTAATGTGATTTTTCATAAGGCGGCCCGCCGATACAAATTCAAGTATCGGCGGGCCGTTTTTTCAGTCTTTTTTCACAAAGTCCGGCTTGCTAATTGAGATGGAATCCGATATAATGTAAGAGTTAAAGTGTCCGTAAAAAAAGAGGGGCGGTTTGACATACAAGGAGGAGAAGCATGGACGATAGAAAAAATCAGAACCGGGAACCGGAAAACGGCTCCGGGGGAGGACCGAAGAACAGACAGACGATACTCATCATTCTGATCTGCCTCCTCGCGAGCCTGATGGTCATGGGACTTCTGAACAATGCCCTTGGGGGAATAGCTTCCGAGGATCTTGACTATAGCAAATTCCTGGACATGGTAAACAACGATGAAGTGCAGGAAGTTGTCTTGAAATCGGGAACACTGACCGTAACGCCGAAAGACCAGAAATCAGAGGGAATCACGTATCAGGTAACGATGATGGGAGATGAGCAGGAGCTGGTCGATCTCTTACAGGATAAAGGCATTACGTATCACAAAGATCCGCCGGATTCCACCGGAACGATCATTTACACACTGCTGACCGTCATTCTGCCGGTTGTGATGCTTGTAGCCGTCATGGTATGGGTGATGCGCAGCATGAACAAAGGCGGCGGAGTCATGGGCGTAGGAAAGAGCAGAGCAAAGGCCTACGTACAGAAAGAAACCGGCGTGACATTCCGCGACGTTGCGGGACAGGACGAGGCGAAAGAATCGCTCCAGGAGGTTGTGGATTTCCTGCATAACCCTGGAAAATATACGACGATCGGTGCAAAGCTGCCGAAAGGTGCCCTGCTTGTGGGCCCTCCGGGAACCGGAAAAACGCTGCTTGCCAAAGCCGTAGCCGGCGAGGCACACGTACCGTTTTTCTCGATGTCCGCTTCGGAGTTCGTCGAGATGTTCGTCGGTGTCGGTGCATCGCGTGTGCGTGATCTGTTTGAGGAAGCAAAGAAAAACGCACCGTGCATCATCTTTATTGATGAGATCGATGCAATCGGAAAGAGCCGTGACAACAGCTACAACAGCAACGATGAGCGGGAGCAGACCTTAAACCAGCTCCTTGCCGAGATGGACGGATTCGACAGCTCGAAGGGTATTCTGATCCTCGCTGCCACAAACCGCCCGGAGGTTCTCGACCCGGCGCTGCTGCGTCCAGGCCGTTTTGACCGCCGGATCATTGTGGAGCGGCCGGATCTGAAAGGCCGTGTGGAAATTTTAAAAGTACACGCAAAGAACGTATCACTCGATGAGACGGTTGACCTCGACGGCATCGCGCTCGCGACATCGGGAGCCGTTGGTTCCGATCTTGCGAACATGATTAACGAGGCAGCGATTCTCGCCGTCAAGAACGGAAGAAAAGCCGTTTCCCAGAAAGACCTTCTCGAGGCAGTCGAGGTTGTCCTGGTCGGAAAAGAGAAGAAAGACCGTATCTTAAGCCAGGAGGAGCGAAAGATCGTTTCCTACCACGAGGTAGGCCACGCGCTCGTCACGGCACTGCAGAAGGATTCCGAGCCGGTACAGAAGATCACAATTGTACCGCGTACCATGGGTGCGCTCGGCTACGTGATGCAGGTGCCTGAGGAGGAGAAATACCTCAATACGAAGAGCGAACTCGAGGCGATGATCGTTGAGTGCCTCGGCGGAAGAGCCGCAGAGGAGATCGTCTTCGGCAACGTGACGACGGGAGCTTCGAACGATATCGAGAAAGCGACGAAGATCGTCCGCGCGATGATCACGCAGTACGGTATGTCGGAGAAGTTCGGACTCATCGGTCTTGCAACGCAGCAGAATCAGTACCTCGACGGCAGAATGGTCTTAAACTGCGGCGATGCCACAGCGACCGAGATCGACCACGAGGTCATGAAGATCTTAAAAGAGTCGTATGAGCAGGCGAAAGAGCTTCTGGCAGCCAACCGCGATGCGATGGATGAAATCGCAGCGTACCTGATCCAGAAAGAGACGATCACCGGAAAAGAATTTATGGAGATTTTCCATCAGGTGATTGCGAAACGGAATGGAACAGCGGAAGAAGCGGCTGAAAATCCAGAAAATACAGAAACAGAAAATACAGCACTTCCGGAGGCGGATCTTACCGTAAATCCAGAAGTATAAAAAGCGAAAAGGCCCGGCGGAAGCGGAGAAAACGATCTCTGCACGCTGGGCATTTTCAACATTACAGTCCCAAAAAGAGGAGGGCAATATGGCGTTTGATATCCAGGAAGAACTGAAAAAACTGCCGGGCAAACCCGGCGTCTATCTGATGCACGATGCGGACGATACGATCATCTATGTGGGAAAGGCGATTTCTCTGAAAAATCGCGTCCGCCAGTATTTCCAGACGAGCCGCAACAAGGGGCCGAAGATCGAGCGGATGGTCACGCATATCGCCCGTTTTGAATATATCGTGACGGATTCCGAGCTGGAGGCGCTCGTGCTCGAGTGCAACCTCATCAAGGAGCACCGCCCGAAGTACAACACGATGCTCAAAGACGACAAGGCATACCCATACATCAAAGTGACCGTGAACGAGGACTTTCCGCGCATCCTGTTTTCCCATCAGATGAAGAAGGACAAGGCGAAATACTTCGGCCCATACACGAGTGCCGGAGCCGTGAAAGATACAATCGAGCTGCTGCGGAAGCTGTACGATATCCGTTCCTGCAATAAGAGCCTGCCAAAGGAAATCGGCAAGGACCGGCCGTGCCTTTATTACCATATCCATCAGTGCAAGGCGCCGTGCCAGGGGTATATTTCAAAAGAAGAGTACGGCGAGCAGATCAAAAAGGCGATCAGTTTCCTGAATGGAAATTATAATGATATCATCAAAGAGCTGACGGGAAAAATGACGGAGGCTGCCGAGGAGATGCGGTTTGAACAGGCGGCGGAGTACCGTGATCTGATCGACAGCGTGCGGCGGATCGGCGAGCGGCAGAAGATTACGAACAGCGACGGCGAGGACAAGGATGTCATTGCGCTTGCGATGGACAAAGAGGATGCGGTGGCACAGGTCTTCTTTATCCGGAACGGAAAGCTGATCGGGCGGGAGCATTATTATCTGCGGATCGGCGAGGAGGAGCAGAAAAGCGAGGTGCTGCTCACGTTTATGAAGCAGTTCTACTCCGGCACGCCGTTTATCCCGCGTGAGATCATGATTTCCGAGGAGATCGCAGAGCAGGAGCTGATGGAGGAATACTTAAGCAGCAAGCGCGGCCAGAAGGTCCGCATCCGTGTGCCGAAAAAGGGAAGCAAGGAAAAAATGGTGGAACTGGCGGAGCGGAACGCACAGATCGTGCTCGACCAGGACCGTGAGCGGATCAAGCGGGAAGAGGGACGGACGATCGGAGCCGTAAAAGAGATTGCGAAGTGGCTGAATCTGCCGTCGATCGACCGCATTGAGGCGTACGATATCTCGAATATCAGCGGTTTCCAGTCGGTCGGATCGATGATTGTCTACGAGAAGGGAAAGCCAAAGCGTGCCGATTACCGCAAATTCAAGATCAAATCCGTCGAGGGACCGAACGATTATGCCAGCATGAAAGAGGTTTTAAGCCGCCGTTTTCTGCGCGGCATCCAGGAGGACAGCGGTTTCGAGCGGCTGCCGGATCTGATTATGATGGACGGCGGACGCGGCCAGGTCAATATTGCGCTCGAGGTGCTCGAAGAGATGGACCTTAACATCCCGGTCTGCGGTATGGTAAAAGATGACAAGCACCGCACGAGGGGCCTTTATTTTCGAAATGTGGAAATCCCGATTGACCGGAACAGCGAGGGCTTCAAGCTGATCACGCGCGTGCAGGACGAAGCGCACCGCTTTGCGATCGAGTACCACCGCCTGCTGCGGAGCAAAGGACAGGTCCACTCGATTCTCGATGACATCCCGGGCATCGGACCGACGCGGCGGAAAGAGCTGATGCGCCATTATCAGGGCATCGACGATATCAAGGCGGCGAGCGTGGAGGAACTGTCCGAACTTCCGGGCATGAATAAAAAGGTAGCAGAGCAAGTCTATACGTTCTTTCATACGCAGGCACCAGCGGAAAATGCAGATTCGTCAAAATAGGCAATTTCCAGGTTGCCCCGCCTGCTTTATTGTGCTAAAATCATAGAAGAGACGGAATTAAAAAGACGTCGAATGAAGTCGGAGGACAGGAAAATGAAAGAAATTGAAATGACCAAAATGGTGGAGGCGATGGATCTCCGTAACCTGACACCAGAGGTTGATATGACAGATCTTGTCATTGCCACACCGGATATCAACCGTCCTGCACTGCAGCTGACCGGCTACTATGAGCATTTTGCCAACGAGCGTGTGCAGATCATCGGTTATGTAGAGTTTACGTATCTGCAGCATCTTGAAGAGAGCGAGAGAGTCCGCGCGTTTGAAGAGTTTGTAAGCCGTAAGATCCCATGTGTCATTTTCACCACGAAGATGATTCCGGGACCGGAAATTCTCGAGCTGTGCAACCGTTATCAGGTACCGGCCTTTGCGGTAGACAAATCGACTTCCGTTTTCATGGCCGAAATCATCCGCTGGCTGAACGTACAGCTTGCCCCGATGATCTCGATCCACGGCGTGCTGGTCGATGTATTCGGCGAGGGCGTTCTGATTATGGGCGAGAGCGGAATCGGAAAGAGCGAGGCTGCACTGGAGCTGATCAAACGAGGCCATCGTCTCGTCAGCGACGATGTTGTTGAAATCAGCCGTGTGAGCGATATTACGCTGGTCGGAACCGCACCGGATATCACGCGTCACTTTATCGAGCTGCGCGGTATCGGTATCATCGACGTCAAGACCCTGTTTGGTGTCGAGAGCGTAAAAGATACCCAGTCCATCGATCTTGTCATCAAGCTCGAAGAGTGGGACAAAGAGAAAGAATACGACCGTCTGGGCCTGGAAGAAGAGTATATTGAGTTCCTTGGAAACAAGGTTGTCTGCCATTCCCTTCCGATCCGTCCGGGCCGAAACCTTGCGATCATCGTAGAAACCGCCGCTGTCAACCACAGACAGAAGAAGATGGGCTACAATGCCGCACAGGAGCTGTACCGCCGTGTACAGGCTAACTTAGTGAAAAAAAGAGAGGAGAAGTAAAAAGATGGCAAACTATGTATTTGGAATTGATGTTGGGGGAACTTCTGTAAAATGCGGACTGTTTCAGACAGACGGAACTCTGCTGGACAAATGGGAGATTCCGACCCGCACAGAGAACGGCGGAAGCGAGATTCTGCCGGACATCGCAAAAAGTGTAAAAGCAAAAATGGGTGAAAAAGGCATCGCAGCAGACGATGTAGCAGGCGTCGGCATCGACGTACCTGGCCCGGTAAACGACAAAGGTGAGCTTTCCATCGCAGTTAACCTGAACTGGGGATATAAAAATATCGTAAAAGAGCTTTCCGACGAACTCGGCGGAATGGCAGTAAAAGCAGCAAACGACGCAAATGCAGCAGCTCTCGGTGAGATGTGGGCAGGCGGCGGAAAGGGAACCAAAAACCTTGTTATGGTTACCCTTGGAACCGGTGTCGGCGGCGGAATCATCGTGGACGGCAAGATCGTAGCAGGCGCTCACGGCGCAGGCGGCGAGGTTGGCCATGCATGTGTTGAGCCGGAAGAAGAAGCCATCTGCAACTGCGGAAATCACGGATGCCTCGAGCAGATGACATCTGCAACTGGTATCGTTCGTCTGACCAAGAAATATCTGGCATCCCACGATACTCCGTCTGTTTTAAGAGAAAGAGGAGAGTCCGTCAGTGCCAAAGCTGTTTTTGACGCGTTAAAAGAGGGTGACGAAGCAGCAAAAGATATCGTAGAGGAGTTCTCCGCATACCTTGGAAGAGCACTCGCAGTCTTCGCATGCGTTGTTGACCCGGAAGTTATCGTAGTCGGCGGCGGCGTATCCAAAGCAGGCCAGATCCTGATCGACGGCGTAGCAAAATATTATCGTCAGGCAGCTTTCCTTGCATGCAAAGATACCCCGATCGTACTCGCTTCCCTTGGAAACGATGCAGGTATCTACGGCGCAGCGAAGATGCTGATCGACTGATTCATATTCAGATTCCAAACGAAAGATAAGAAAACCGGTCCTGCTGGCATTTGCCAGTGGACCGGTTTTTTTATGCTTAGATTGAATGAAAAAGTTATTCGGAAGAGCCTCCGTCTTCCGACTGCATCTGTACTTCCGATGCTTCTGATGGAGTATCCGGTTCTGACGGTACATCCGGTGTCTCAGGGGTGCTTGGTGTCTCTGTGGTATCAGAAGGCGGATCAGCAGGTGCTTCGGTCGGCGCCGGTGTTTCCTGCGGGGTCTCGGTCGGAGCTGCGGTTGCCTGTGGTGTCGGTGTTGCGGCAGGGGTTCTGGTCGGCGTCGGGGTTGTCTTCGGCGCGGTGTAGTGGCCCTTGCAGCGCTCGGTCGGCAGATCTGATACGGCGAAGTATTCGGTGATGGACGGGCAGCTTGAGCGGGCGAGCAGGCCGGTCTTGGTGCAGATCGTTGCCTCCTGTACGGTTGCGGAGGTCTCGAAATCCATATCGGCAAGGCCTTCGTGAATCTCGTTCATGACCTTCGCCCAGAGACGTTTGTGGAATTCACGGTCGCTCTCCGGGAATTCGGCGTGGGTGTCGTACGTTGCCCAGATGGCAGCGGTATAGTACGGTGTAAAGCCTGCGAAAACAAGGTCCTTTGCCTCGTTCGTCGTACCGGTTTTTCCGGCTGCGTGCATATTGTCGAGGCGGCAGGCGATACCGGTACCTTTTTCTACAACATCTTCCATTGCGCTGGTCAGAAGCGATGCGGTGCTTGCCTTGAAGACCTGCGTCGCCTTGTTTTCTGTGTTGTCGATTAAAACGTTGCCCTTGCTGTCGGTAACTTTCGTATAGAAGACCGGTTTGCGGTACTGGCCGCCGTTTGCGATTGCCGCGTAGGCTGCCGTCAGTTCGAGGTCGCTGACACCGTACGTGATACCGCCGAGTGCCAGAGGCTGGATCACATCAGATTCC
>CAVBNJ010000059.1:0-10896 GCA_963596755.1 bacterium | reverse complement strand
GTCATGATCGGCAGAATCGACCAGCAGATCCGTGTCAACAAGCTGATGATCGACTACCTCGGCGATCAGAAAGGGCTGTCAAAGCACCTGCGGAAATATATGATCAGCTATCTGACCATTATTATGACGGTTTCTTCTGTGATGATGATGCGCTCCGGTACGGAAGAGAATCTCGAGAAGAAAAACGATCTGTGGAAATATCTGAAAGAGGAAGATGCAGTCGATTATTTCCGCATCCGCCACGGCATTTTCGGAACTGTCATGAGCAGCAAGTCAAAACCGGGACAGAAAATTGCAGTCTATGCCTACAAAGTAGCGCAGAAGCTGTATGGATTTAACTAGAAATCAACGAGAAACGAAGCGGAGGAACGAACAATGCGAGTAGGAATGGGTTACGATGTGCATAAACTGGTGGAGAACCGGAAACTGATTCTGGGCGGTGTGGAAATCCCGTATGAATATGGACTTCTGGGACATTCCGATGCGGATGTGCTGGTCCATGCCATTATGGACGCGCTTCTCGGCGCTGCGGCGCTGCGGGACATCGGACGCCATTTTCCGGACAACGATCCGGCGTATGAGGGCGCTGACAGCATCGAACTGCTGAAAAAAGTCGGCGAGATGCTCGAGGAGCGGATGTATCTGATTGAAAATATCGATGCGACCGTCATTGCGCAGAAACCGAAGCTCCTGCCATACATCGACACAATGGTGAAAAATGTGGCGGAGGCGCTTCATCTGGAGGAAGACCAGGTCAACATCAAGGCGACGACCGAGGAAGGACTTGGCTTTACCGGAAAGAAAGAGGGCATTTCGGCGCAGGCGATCTGCTGTATTTCCAAAGCACTCGATCTGATGCCGGACGACCGGATCGCAGGCGGCTGCAGCGGCTGCCCGGGATGCGCAGGAAAATAAAGCAGAAATGCGATTGCACAGGGTCGGAAGATGTGGTAAGATGAAGAAAGAATAAGGGAGTAGTCGGCGGCATACGTGACGCTATAAGGCCAACAACCGAAGAGAAAATCATTTCTTCTGGCTTTGTATGAAATGACAAGACTTATCTGTATCAACAAATGTGGTGCGGATAGGTCTTTTTCTATATAGGAAAAGACTATTAGTGCCAGTGAAAACTTATCACGTGAGCGCGAAAGGCGTTCTCAGAAGAAAGGACGGATGGAAATGAAAGAGTATCTGGAAAAAAGTTCGAAGATTCTTGATGAGTTGCAGACAACGGAGCAGGGACTCTCCGAGACAGAAGCTGCGCGGCGGCTTTCCGAATACGGCCCGAACCGGCTGGCGGCAGGAAAAAAGAAGAGCAATCTGCAGCGGTTTTTCGAGGAACTGAAAGACCCGATGATTCTGATCCTGCTCGCGGCGGCGCTGATTTCCGGTATCACATCGGCATATGAAGGTGAATCGTTTGCCGATGTGATCATTATTCTGACCGTGGTCATCATCAACGCCGTGCTCGGTGTTCTGCAGGAGAGCAAGGCAGAGAAAGCCATCGAAGCACTGCAGGAGATCGCGGCGGCCACGTCGAAGGTGATGCGCGGCGGAAAAATGGAAGTGAAAAAGAGCGAGGAACTCGTACCCGGTGATATCGTGATTTTAGAGGCGGGCGATGCCGTACCGGCGGACGGAAGGATTCTTGAGAGCGCCAGCATGAAAATCGAGGAGGCAGCGCTGACCGGCGAATCCGTTCCGGTCAATAAAATTTCGGATGTGCTGCCGTCCGACAGGAACAGCGAGGTACCGCTCGGCGACCGGAAAAACATGGTCTATATGGGAAGCACCGTCGTCTATGGCCGCGGCCGTGCCATCATCACCGGAACGGGAATGAAGACAGAGATGGGAAAAATAGCCCATGTACTGACCCAGTCGGCGGACGAGAGCACACCGCTGCAGAAACGGCTGAATCAGCTCAGCAAAATTTTAAGTGTGATGGTGCTCGGCATCTGCGCTGTGATTTTCGTTGTCGGCATTTTAAAAGAGGGCGTGACGCCGCAGAACATTTTAAATACGTTCATGGTAGCCGTCAGTCTTGCCGTGGCTGCGATCCCGGAGGGGCTTGCGGCAGTTGTCACAATCGTGCTTTCGATCGGTGTGACGAAGATGTCAAAGCGCAATGCGGTAATCCGGAAACTGACCGCTGTCGAGACGCTCGGCTGTACGCAGGTGATCTGCTCGGATAAGACGGGAACGCTGACACAGAATAAGATGACCGTGGTAAAACACGAGGGCAGCGATGTAAAACGCCTCGTCTCCGCGATGGCGCTCTGTTCCGATGCGGAGCCGGACGAAAACGGAGAGGCAGTCGGAGAACCGACGGAATGCGCGCTTGTCAACGATGCGCAGAAAGAGGGATGTCCGAAGAAGAGCCTTTCCGTGCAGTATCCGCGTGTCGGCGAGGCACCGTTTGATTCGATGAGAAAGCGTATGACGACGATCCATCGTGCTTCGGACGGAACGTATTTTTCCTGCACGAAGGGCGCGCCGGATGAGATTCTGAAACGGTGTACGTCCGTTTGGCGTGACGGCAGAAAACAGCCGATGACAGAAGCATTCCGGCAGGAGATTACAGCACAGAATAAGGCAATGGCAGATCAGGCACTCCGCGTGCTGGCGGCAGCGGGAAGAGCGTGGAACCAGATGCCGTCTTCCCAGGAGCCGGAGTTTCTGGAGCAGGATCTCTGCTTTTTAGGCCTCTGCGGTATGATCGATCCGGTGCGGCCGGAGGTGGTTGATGCGATCCGCGAGTGCCGGGCAGCCGGCATCCGTCCGGTGATGATTACGGGTGACCACAAAGATACGGCAGTTGCAATTGCAAAAGAACTCGGTATTCTGGATGCGGGACGGAAAGCCGTGACGGGAGCCGAGATTGATCAGCTGAGCGATGAGGAGCTTGACCGGAAAATCGAGGAATACGCCGTTTACGCGCGCGTCCAGCCGGAGCATAAAGTGCGGATTGTCGATGCGTGGAAGCGGAAAGGCAAAATCACTGCAATGACAGGAGACGGCGTCAACGATGCGCCGTCAATCAAGCGCGCGGACATCGGAATCGGCATGGGCATCACGGGAACGGATGTGACGAAAAATGTGGCGGATATGGTGCTTGCGGATGATAACTTTGCAACGATCATCGCAGCTGTCGAAGAGGGCAGACGCATCTATGACAATATCCGAAAGGCAATTCAGTTCCTTCTCGCATCGAACCTTGCCGAAGTGCTGTCGATTTTCTGTGCGACATTGATGGGATTTACGATTCTGAATCCGGTGCATCTGCTCTGGATCAACCTGATCACCGACTGCTTCCCGGCTCTGGCGCTCGGCATGGAGGACGGTGAGGCAGATATTATGAAACGTCCGCCGCGAAATGCGGATGATGGTATTTTCGCCGACGGCATGGGCTTTGACGTAGCGTTTCAGGGTATCGTGATCACGGTACTGACACTGGCGTCCTACTTCATCGGCCATTACCTGGAAGCCGGCCGCTGGGAAATCGTCAACAGCCCGGACGGCATGTCGATGGCGTTTCTGACGCTCTCCATGGTGGAAATTTTCCATTCCTTCAATATGAGATCGCGCAAGGGTTCCATTTTCCATATGAAGCATCAGAACAAGTATCTGTGGGGGGCCATGGCACTTTCCTTTGTGCTGACATCGGCCGTCATTTACATCCCGGCGCTGTCGGGTGCCTTCGGTTTTGAGCGCATCAGCGCACTGGAATATGATGTGGCGATCGGACTTGGTCTGCTTGTCATTCCGGCGGTTGAAATCAGCAAGTGGATCCGGCGGAAATTTGCTTGACAAACGAGAAAAATTTGCATAAACTAGAACAAACGGAAACAGAAAAAGGCTTAGAACGGGAAAAGTAGAAAATCAGAATTGTTTCACAGAGAATGGCAGACGAATGGGGCTGGAAGCTGCCTGAAACGAGGGTTTTTGAAGTGCGTCCGGAAGCTGGTCGGGTGAAGCAAAAAGTGGGTAGTCCGGCACGGGTCCTGCACGTTACGCAGAAGAAAAGAAGCGGGCAGGACTGCCCCTTAAAGTAAAGTGGAACCACGGAGCTATTTCGTCTTTAACAAGAGAAGAGATAGCTCCTTTTGTATTGCAGTATATGATGTATTTGGCAGAAATCTGATCAGGGAGGCTGGAGAGGAAAGATGAGTTTTTTCACGTATTTTAAAGAAGAATTTCAGGTGATTCAGGAGCGGGACCCGGCGATACATTCTCCAATGGAGGTCTTGCTGTATCCTTCGTTTCGTGTTATGCTGAAGTACAGACGGGCGCATAAATTATATCTGAAAGGCCATTACTTTCTGGCAAGATGGATTTCGCAGAGGGCAGCGAGAAAGACCGGCATCGAGATCCATCCGGGTGCGACGATCGGAAAAGGACTTTTTATTGACCACGGTTCCGGTGTCATCATCGGTGAGACGACCGTTATCGGAGACAACGTGACGCTGTATCAGGGCGTGACGCTCGGCGGTAATGGTAAAGAGACCGGAAAACGTCACCCGACGCTGAAAGACAACGTCATGGTCAGTGCCGGTGCGAAGATCATCGGATCGTTTACGATCGGGGAAAACTCCAAGATCGGCGCGGGATCGGTTGTCATTGAGGAGGTTCCGCCGAACTGTACGGTCGTTGGTGTGCCGGGCCACGTTGTGAAGCAGAACGATGTGCGGATTCCGAGAAACAGCATGGACCACATCCATCTGCCGGACCCGATTTTCGAGGATATCAAGGTGCTCCAGCAGGAGAATACCGAGCTGACGAACCGTGTGCTCGAGCTGGAGAGTGAACTGCGCCAGATGAGGAAAAAGGAAAGGACGTAAAGGCAATTGACAACGGAGCAGAACAACAAAGAGACAGAAAACGAGGAGCTTTTTCCAGAGGCGATTTTCGGGGAGAAGGATTATCTTTCGGAGGTATTTGGTCTGGAACAACACGACATCCGCACGTATTCGCCGCTTACGCTGGCCTATATCGGGGATGCTGCGTATGAGATCGTGATCCGTACGATTCTGGTGCGGAAGGCGAATATGCAGGTCAACAAGCTGCACCGCCATGCGGCAGGGCTTGTGAAGGCGGAAAAACAGTCGGAGATGATCGAAAAGCTGCAGCCGCTGTTTACGGAAGAGGAAAAACAGATTTATAAAAGAGGCAGAAATGCGAAATCCTATACCAAGGCGAAAAATGCCTCCACCATCGATTACCGCCGGGCGACCGGGTTTGAGGCCGTGATGGGGTATCTGTATCTGAAAGGCGATTATCAGCGGATGATCGATCTGATCCGGGCAGGGCTTGACGAAATCTGATTGCGAATAAAAAGAAAATAAAACAAAGCGGCAGAGCAGTGGGGCTTTTAAAGATGAAGAAAAAAGTCCCACTGCTTTTGGGGCCGCGGAACAGGAATGATATGAGAGAAAACAGAAACGATAAGAGAAACTTTGAGAGAAGAGACGGAAAAAAACGTGACTTTAAGGGAAAACGGGATTACCGTGACAGAGACAGAAAGAATGAACCACAGCAGGCAGATGAGGAGTTTTCAGGCGGAATGGTAGAAGGAAGAAATGCCGTGATTGAGGCGTTCCGCTCCGGAAAAACGGTAGACAAGCTGTTCGTTCTCGGCAGCAGCCAGGACGGCCCGATCCGCACGATCATCCGCGAGGCGAAAAAGCACGATACGATCATCAATTACGTGGAAAAAGAGCGTCTCGACGAGCTCTCCACGACCGGAAAGCATCAGGGTGTCATCGCACAGGTGGCTTCCTACAGCTATGCGACCGTTGAGGACATTCTTGCACGCGCAGAGGAGAAAGGGGAGCCGCCGTTTATCCTTCTGCTGGACGGCATCGAGGATCCGCATAACCTTGGAGCTATTATCCGTACCGCAAACCTTGCCGGTGCACACGGTGTGATCGTGCCGAAACACCGCGCGGTCGGCCTTACCGCAACGGTTGCCAAAACGTCTGCAGGCGCCTTAAATTACACGCCGGTGGCAAAGGTGACGAATCTGGTGCAGACGATGGAAATGCTGAAGGAAAAGGGCGTCTGGTTCGTCTGCGCGGATATGAACGGTCAGAGAATGTATGATCTCGACCTCAAAGGACCGATCGGCCTTGTGATCGGAAACGAAGGAGAGGGCGTCAGCCGTCTGGTCAGAGAAAACTGCGACTTCACTGCGACGATTCCGATGAAGGGCGATATCGACTCCCTGAACGCATCGGTGGCAGCAGGCGTGCTCGCGTATGAGATTGTAAGACAGAGAAGCTGCTAAATAAACGCGGTCAGACGACAAAGGAAACAGAAAATGGCGAAAGATTACGATACCTGTACGGATGAAGAGCTGATCCAGCGCCTGCGTGCAGGGGAACGCGAAATAACCGATTATCTGATTGACAAATACAAATCCCTGGTGCGGACGAAGGCGCGGGCGCTCTACCTGGCAGGCGGGGACCACGAGGACCTGATTCAGGAGGGCATGCTCGGCCTGTTTAAGGCGGTGCGTGATTACCGGCCGGAGAAGGAGGCGGCGTTTGCCACCTTCGCGGGCCTGTGCATCGACCGCCAGATGTATTCCGCGGTGGCATCGTCCCAGCGGCAGAAACATCAGCCGCTGAACAGCTTCGTCTCGTTGAGCGAGCCGGTCTCGGAGCAGGAGCTGCGGCTGGTCGACGAGGAGACGCCGGAGGAGATCATGATCAGCAGGGAGAACCTGCAGGGTATGCACGAGCGGATCAAAGAGCGCCTCAGCCGCTTTGAGTACCAGGTGCTGGAATTGTATCTGAAAGGGTACGATTATACGCAGATTGCAGAAAAACTTGGAAAGCAGCCGAAGGCAATTGACAATGCGCTGCAGCGAATCCGCAATAAGGTGCGGGAGGTCTGTTCCTGACCTCCCGAAACACCGAAAAATTTACGGTGAATCTTCAAAAACACAAGAAAATCTGTGAACAAATAAAAATTTTCAAATTTGTAGAAAAAACTGTTGACAATTCACTATAGTTTTGATAGAATACCAAATGTAGCAAGGAGCTAACAAAAAAACAAAACAACTTGCGAGTGCTGATGTGGCTCAGTCGGTAGAGCGTCGCCTTGGTAAGGCGGAGGTCACGGGTTCGATTCCCGTCATCAGCTTACAAAGAAAGATCCCGGGAAACTGGGATCTTTTGCTATGCAGAAATATGTTTCCGCCCGTGTGGAGCAGTTTTTGAAAGTATGACATTTTGTGCATGTTTTAAAACATGCAGGATATATATTTTCCGGGAATCTGTGGCTATAATACAAACAGGAACTGGTGTGAAAGAAGGAATAGCAGGATGGAATCTGGTATTTCTTTTTTTGTGCAGCAAACGACGATAGTCACAGGAGAAAGGGAAATGGAAGAAAAAAGATATTTAAAATGGTACAACAAAGTGGGGTATGGCTCCGGAGATATTGCCGGAAATGTGGTATATGCATTTCTGTCAACCTTTGTACTGATTTATCTGACGAACACCGTAGGCTTAAAGTCAGGAATTGTAGGAACGCTGATTGCCGTCTCGAAACTGTTTGACGGCGTGACGGATGTGTTTTTCGGAGCGATGATCGATAAAACAAAGACAAAGATGGGAAAAGCAAGGCCGTGGATGCTGTATGGATATATCGGCTGCGCGGTAACGCTGGTAGCTATTTTTGCGATACCGGAAAATATCGGAGAGACGGCACAGTATATCTGGTTTTTTATTGCGTATTCGCTGCTGAATGCGGTATTCTACACGGCAAACAATATTGCATATTCGGCGCTGACAGCTCTGATTACCAGAAACAGCAAAGAAAGGGTGGAAATGGGATCGTACCGTTTTATTTTCGCTTTTTCTACGAGCCTTCTGATTCAGTCCGTTACGATTAAATTCGTTTCACTGATGGGCGGCGGAGCAGCAGGATGGCGGATGGTGGCCATTGTGTATGCCATTATCGGTCTGGTGGTCAACACGATTTCTGTTTTATCCGTAAAAGAACTTCCGGAGGAGGGACAAAAGGCGGAGAAAGAAGAGAAATACAGTATGAGAGAGGCGGCAGGACTCCTCTTTTCGAACAAGTATTATCTGATGATCTGTGTGACCTATATTCTGCAGCAGATTTATTCCGCGATGCTCAGCATGGGAATTTATTATATGATGTATGTGCTGAACAATGAAAATCTGTTTCCTGTGTTCTCCTGGGCGATTAATATTCCGCTGATCATAGCGCTTGTCATCACACCGCAGCTTGTGACGCGCTGGGGAGGACTGTATAAGCTGAATCTTACCGGATATGCGATTGGGACGATCGGCAGAATTCTGGTGATTCCGGCGGCTTACTATGGAAGCGTTCCGCTGATGCTTCTGTTCACAGCGGTTGCAGCATTCGGCATGGGACCGTGGCAGGGCGATATGAATGCGGTCATTGCAAACTGCTCGGAGTATACGTATCTGACAAAGCACAAAAGAGTAGACGGAACAATGTATTCCTGTACCTCGCTTGGCGTAAAACTGGGCGGCGGGCTGGGAACAGCGATCACGGGATGGCTGCTGGAATTCAGCCGTTTTGACAAGGAACTGCCGGTGCAGCCGAATTCCTGCCTGAATATGCTTCATATGATGTATTTGTGGATTCCTGCCGCACTCTGCATCGTGATCACGATTCTGATGTCATGGATGAATGTAGAGAAGGCAAATAAAGAACTGATGGTTCATACAGACAGATAAACGAAAAGGTTTTAGCTGGACGATCACACATGAGAGCTTGCAAAAGTAATGTGTGGTCGTCTTTTTTTGTAAGTAAAAAGAAAAAATGCACAAAAATAAGAACGCAAAATTAGTAAAAATGCAGTATTGATAGAAAAGAAGATACAAAAAACGAAAAACATTTGGGAAAATACAATATTTTGTGCATGTTTTCCGAAATTCCGTTTATGTAAATTGATCAGTATCTCGTCTATAATCACAAGTAATCGAACGAGCGGGAAGGAGGAAAGGAAGAAGGGCAGGAAACGAAAAGGTTTAAGTAAAACCGGAAAGGATCGGGATCTATGGTATCAATCAAAGACGTCTCGGTCGCATGCGGAGTTTCGGTGGCGACGGTCAGCAAGGCGCTGAACAACCATCACGATGTCGGCGAGGAGACGAAAGAGAGAGTTCGGGAAATGGCAAGGAAAATGGGCTACGTTCCCAATTTTGCATCGAAAGTATTGAAGACGAACAGAACTTACAATATCGGGGTCCTTTTTTCGGGAAAATCAGGAAATGATCTGACACATGACCATTATGCAACCGTATTGAACAGTCTCAAGTGCTGCGCGGAAGAAAAGGGGTATGACATCACCTTTGTCAGCAAAAACGGAAATCTTTCCGCCTGGGATCACAGGATGACGTATCTGGAACACTGCAAATACCGTCGGTTTGACGGTGTGGCAGTCCTCTGTACCGATTTCCACGATCCGGAAATTCAGGAACTGGTGGAGAGTGATCTCCCAGTGGTGACGTTTGATCACGTATTCAATGACAGAAGCGCGGTTGTGTCGGACACAGTAAAAGGAATTTCCGATCTTGTCCGTTATGCCTTTGAAATGGGGCATAGAAGAATTGCCTACATCCACGGTGAGGAATCGGCGGAGACAAAAAGCCGCATCTCCTCGTTTTACCGGACATGCAAGGAGCTTGGAATTGAAGTTCCGCCGGAATATGTGCGGGAGGCGGCGTACCGTGATACGACGAAAACGTATCTGCAGACCGTAGAGCTGCTGAAAATTAAATGCCGTCCGACCTGCATTCTGTTTCCGGACGATTTCGCCTACATCGGCGGCTTCAATGCGATCACGCTGGCGGGAAAGAGAGTGCCCGAAGATATCTCAACCATCGGATATGACGGCATCGAAATCGGGAAGTATCTGGAACCTGCGCTTACAACGTTAAAGCAGGATTCCGAACTGCTCGGAAGAAGGCTGGCGGAAAAACTGATCGATGAGATCGAACAGCCGAAAACGTGTCTGGTAGAGCATCTTCTTGTGGAAGGCAGAATTTATCCCGGACGGTCCGTGAAAAAACTGACGGCGGCGGGATAAACATGACGCGGAACCTCTGCCGCAGAAGAGAACAGAGGAAGAAGGAGGTATGAAAAAAATGAAAGATTTTCTCCAAAACACATGGAAACACAGAGCACATGTGGTCATGGCGCTTCCGGCGTTTCTGATTCTGCTGTTTTTCAGCTACATTCCCATGGCAGGTCTGGTGATGGCGTTTAAGTCCTTCGACTATTCCAAGGGAATCTGGGCAAGCCCATGGAATGGAATCGAAAACTTCAAATTCCTGCTTGCATCCAAATCGACTTTCATAACGATGACGAAAAATACCCTGATGTATTACGTAATCTTTACCGCTCTTGGAACGTTTCTGAATGTCGTGCTTGCCATTGCCATTGATCAGTGCGTGTTCAAAAAAGCCAGCAAAGCAATGCAGACCGTTATGATTATCCCGGTTTTCATTTCCTATGCGGCAGTTCAGTTTATCGTTTATGCATACCTGAGCACGGACACCGGTATTCTGAATCACACGTTCAACATTGCGACAAGATTTTATTCCACCCCGAAGGCATGGCCGTGGATTCTGACGATTGTAAAAATGTGGAACAGCGTAGGTTACGGTTCGGTTCTTTATATGTCCGTTCTTGCCGGTATTGATACATCGCTTTACGAAGCAGCTGAGATCGACGGTGCGAACAAATGGCAGCAGATCCGCCACATCACCCTTCCGTCCCTTCTCCCGATGATTACCGTTATGCTGCTTCTGAGCGTCGGCAACATCATGAGATCGGATACAGGTCTGTTCTATCAGGTAACAAGAAACAGCGGTGTGCTTTACTCCACCACAC
>CAVBNJ010000058.1:0-10913 GCA_963596755.1 bacterium | reverse complement strand
CAGGGCAAAAGAGATCTTTTCGTATATTGCTCCAAATTACAATATCACCCTTGAAGAATGGAATCATGACAAAGATCATGTGCATATACTTTTCAAGGCACATCCAAATACGGAAATAAGCAAGTTCATAAACGCATATAAAAGTGCAAGCAGCAGACTCCTGAAGAAAGAATTTCCGCAGATAAAGAAAAAGCTGTGGAAGGAACATTTCTGGAGTCAGAGTTTTTGTCTGTTTACAACGGGCGGTGCTCCGATTGAAGTAATCAAAAGATACATAGAAAGTCAGGGGCAAACGGAACGAAAAAGGAAGTGACCGACATGGCAAACAAAGCATATAAATTCAGAATATACCCCGATGATGCGCAGAAAGTTTTGTTTGCCAGAACATTCGGCTGTGTCAGAATGGTGTACAATCATTGGCTTGCCAGAAAAATCAGGCAGTACGAGGAGAACAAAACCACGGTAACCTACACGGTTTGTGCAAAAGAAATGGCTGAAATGAAGAAAATAGAAGCATACGCATTTTTGCGGGAAGTAGACAGTGTCGCATTACAGCAATCGCTTCGGCATCTTGATACGGCATTTCAGAACTTTTTTAAACAGCCGAAGACAGGTTTTCCAAGGTTTAAATCCAAAAAACGAAATAAAAACAGCTATTCAACAATCTGCATCAATGGAAACATAACCATATCGAATGGATATTTGAAATTACCGAAAATCGGACAAGTTAGATTAAAACAGCACAGAGCTGTTCCGAATGAATACAAATTAAAATCTGTGACAATAAGTCAGACACCAAGCGGAAAATATTATGCAAGTATTCTTTTTGAGTACGAAAATCAAGTACAGGAAAAAGAGGTGCAGAGTTTTCTGGGGTTGGATTTTTCCATGCATGAATTATATCGTGACAGTAACGGGAATGAGCCTGCATATCCGAGGTATTACAGGAACGCAGAGAAAAAATTAGCGAGGGAGCAGCGCAGGCTTTCCAAAATGCAGAAAGGTTCGAACAATCGCAGCAAGCAGAGAATTAAGGTGGCAAAACTCCACGAAAAGGTTTCCAATCAACGAAAGGACTTTCTGCATAAGCAGTCAAGGCAGATAGCGGATGCTTATGATTGTGTATGTATAGAATCCTTAGATATGAAAGCAATGTCACAGATGCTGAATTTTGGAAAATCTGTTTCGGATAATGGCTGGGGAATGTTCACAACGTTCTTGAAATACAAACTTGAGGAACAGGGCAAAAAGCTTGTGAAAGTGGATAAATTTTTTGCGAGCAGTCAGATTTGTTCGGTTTGTGGTTACAAGAACGCAGAGACAAAAAATCTTGCGCTCAGAGAGTGGGATTGTCCGCAGTGCGGAACCCATCATGACAGAGATGTAAATGCTGCTGTCAATATCAGAAATGAGGGAATGCGATTGGTGCTTGCATGAACGTAACGTAATATAATACAACCGTGGGACACACGGGGTTAGCTCGCTTATGCTTAGTACATTGGTGCTATCGAACGAGAACCAAACTCACCGAGGTTAGGGAAGCTCCCACCTCTACAGGCGGGGGAGGAGGTCACATAAGTGCAGGCTTTTGTCTGATCTGTGGGTAAAAGTCAGCGAAAAGTACACTGCCCTACGGGTTGATGTATGCCAATGAGCCGACGGCGACACAGAAATTTATTGATGCTGTAAAGAATATCGTTTCTTGTGAAAAATACATTTAAAAAAGTGCCTGCCCCAAAAGAAAACTTTCCGGGATCAGGCACTTTCACGTAAGTTACGCAATCAGCGCTTCAAATTTTTTCTGTTCCATCGGTTTATAATAGTAGAATCCCTGCAGCTCATCGCATCCTTCCGCAACAAGGAAATCCACCATCTCTTTCGTCTCCACGCCCTCACAGACAATCCATTTGTCGGTGCGTTTCAGCAGATGGAACATCTCTTCCAGCACAATTTTTCCTTTTTCCGAAAGACCGTCCGAGAGGAACCGCTTATCGATTTTTACCTCATCAAAGAGGATATCCTTCAGAGCATTCAGTGAAGAATAACCCGATCCGAAATCATCCATGGAAATGCGGATGTTCCGGTCATGGAAGAAGCGGATCATCTGGTTGACTGCATCGATATTGTGAATGTACGTCGTCTCCGTGATCTCAAAAATCAGGTATTCCGACGGAATCTGATACCGGTCCAGAAGCTGTGTGATCTTTCGTGTGAACGTATCCATTTTGCGGAAATGAACCGGCGACACGTTCAGTGAAAGCGGCAGCAGCGAAAGCCCGCGCTCCCGGCGGTCAGACAGCCACTGGAAAGCAGCTTCATATACATAGTAGTCAAGCGATTCAATCTCTCCGGTCTCCTCCAGGATCGGCAGAAAGCTGTCCGGGAACCAGAGCGTTCCGTCCTCGCGCAGCCAGCGGACGAGAATCTCAGCGCTTGCAATTTCCTGCGTTTTACCGCTGATTTTCGGCTGGAAATAAATCTGAAATTCCTTTTTCGCCAGCGCATTCTGAAACGAATGAATCGTTTCCGCGCGCTTCTGCTCAGTATTGGCGAGCTCTGCGTTATATTCAAAGACACAGGACGAGGTTTCCTTCGCCATCCGCCGCGCAATATTGGCGTGAGAGATGACTTCCTCGGCTGGTGTGTCCGTGTCATCCAGATAATAAATACCGGTGTTCAGCGTCATGTAATTCAGCGGGTAGGATTCGAGCACTTCGCGGATCGTCTGATTCTGATAACTGGAAATTTTTTCCCGCACCGCATCCGGCTCCTGTCCGGTGATGTCGAGGATGCCGACAAAAATATCGGAGTGATACCGGTTCACAAAGAGCGTCTGCGGAAAGAGTTCCAGCCGTTTCAGAATAAAATTCAGGATATTTGTACCCGTCTCATATCCCCAGTAGTCGTTGATCAGATGAAAATTACCGACATCCGTCATCACAAACGCATACTGCTTTTCCGCGCTCCGGTTATTGAGGATCGTAAAGATTTTCTCTTTTAAGGAATCCGTGGAAATACTCTCGGCAAGCACACTGCGGTGGGCGGAAAGCGGTCCGTTTTTTTGCAGCTGTTTCTTATACCGCTTGTCCTGATACATTTTTTCATCCGCCATCTGCAGCAGATCCATAATCAGGTAATAGTGATTTTTGCAGCTCAGCTCATAACCGACAGCGTAGCTCAACGGGTGATCCGCCGTCTGATTGTACGTGTCGATCATGGACTGCAGCTGAATATTCATCTGCTCGAGCTGGCTCCACGTCGCGTGATTCTGCACAATGACGAACTCATCGCCGCCGAACCGCGCCAGAAAACTGTCCTCCGTCAGAATCCGCGTCAGGAAGGAGGCGAAGGTCTGGATAAAGACGTCGCCCTCCTCGTGGCCGTACGTGTCGTTGATCGTTTTTAAATTGTTCATATCAAACATCATCACGCCGACGTCGAGCGTATCGTCTGCGTTCTGAAGCTGAAGAAGTTTTTCTTCCAGCGATTTTTTATCGTGAACGCCGGCGACATCAAAGCCGGAACGGCGGATCATGCTTTTCAGATAATCGGTGAGCGTCAGTGCAGAAGCGCAGCCGAGCAGCGTAAGGATAATCAGAAGCGCAAAGGCGCGATGATCAAGCCCGCGCTTGTAGTGCAGAAGCAGTGACGTCAGAAAGACGATGTAGAATGCAGTCTGCAGATAGCACAGTTTTATAATTCTTTTGTTCTTTTCCATAATACTCCATACTTTCCAAATCCGTGTGTCGATGCTGACGCTGCCATCCGTCAGGCGGCATACACAATGATTTTTTTGGCCAGACTCTTGTCCAGACCGATTTTACTTCCTTTCACCATAACAAGGAAATATCCGTGAAGCTCAGACAGAATTGAGACGCGGGCACCAGGGACAAAGCCAAGGGACTCAAGATAATGCCGCTGCTTTTCCTGACCGCAGATTTTATTGATGACATAAAATTTGTTGAAATCGGTTAAATTCAAAGGCATAGAAAATCTCCTTTCCTGTGAGTTAGAATAGCCTAACGGATAGTATAGCATAACATATGCAAACAGAAAGTGAAATCTTTTTTAATGAGAAATTTTATAAATAAGAATTTTGGTGATGTAATGGATCTTGTTATTTCTTATTTTGGGGGAATCATGTATAATGAAAAGGAAACGTTATGGAAAATTACAATACGAGACAGAAAGAAGAGAAAAACAGTGAAGCCCAGAGTAAAAATTTTTCTGATTGCCGTCTTGATCGCGGCGCTCTGCAACTGCATGCTGCTGATCGGGATGACGAAATCAAAAGAGAAAGAAAAGACCACAGTGCCGGAAGACGCCAGCCTGATCCACGAAGAAACTGTATCGCCGAACAAGGACTATATCACAGATGAAAAAGATTTGGTGAATTATACGATACGGATCTATCAGGAAGAAAACAACGATATCATCGTCTACGCCGAATCCAATTCACCGCTGTTCGATGAAGCACAGTACATCGTAACCTGCGACCACACCATCACCGCCGCCGATGTCCAGATCAAATGGACCACCCTCATGGGCAGCACCGAAGCAAGCGAGGACGATGAGATCGGACTTGCGGACGTTTCCATTTCAAAAGACGGGGAAGTGTTCAGCGAAAAGACGATCAGCTTTGTGGCGAAGGCGGTGAATGCGGTTACGGATGTGATTGGGTAAATTATGAAAAAGAGGCATTTTTGAAGATGTCTCTTTTTTTACTTGAAAAAGTGTCAAAAAATAAATTGACACTAATAGGAATTTTGTATTATAATATGTGCCATAAAATAATTTGGCACAAAAAGAGGATTAAGATGGAGACATTAGAGGAAGCATTGCAATGTATTAAAACATTAAAGATAGAAAACGAACGTCTTAGGACAGAATTGGATATGTATAAAAATCGGAATACTGGGGGCAGAAAAAAACATGACAAGGCATGGATGGCATCCTATCAGAAGTTTGCAGATAAGTATGAACAGGGAATGACAATTATGGAAATTGTTGATCAGGGAGAAATCAGCAGAAGAACTGCCTATCGTTATAAAGCGTATTATGAGGAACTGACTAAACGAAAAAGTAGCGTGGAGAAACTAGATGATAAATGATAGAAACATAAATATAATCACGGATGCTGACAATCAGAAAATTGTATTAATAAACGATATCGTATTTAAAGGGAAACGTAATGTTGATTGGGAATCTGTAAAAAAGTATTTGGCAGGCTATGTGGGAGATTTTTATCAAATAGAGGAAAGTGCAGATATTGTATACATTGGAAGTGAACTGCCGGAAGAATTTACAGAATCAGAGAGCAGAAAAGCAATGATGGGAGCTAAGGCAAAAGCCAAAGCAAATGCAGCAACAGCAATTCCTGAATTAATACAAATAGCAACGAATCCTCATTATGAAGAAAATAAAAAAGAAAAACATAACCAGGATGCTAAAAATGGCTGGTATCGATATGATGTAAGATTTGCATTGCCGGTTTATGAAAATGAAGAGTTAGCACGATATAATATTTTTAAAGCAAGACTATTGGTGAATCATGCTGAAAATAATAAAAAGTATCTATATGATATTTTGGCAATAAAAAAAGAAACGAGCAGGCCATAACAAGATGTATGGTGAAAACCCATTTCTTGTTTATAGTATAAAAGTATTTTAGAAGCAGGTCAAGTGTTTTTTGAGAAAATGAAAAAGAAACGAGCAACTCCCTCGGCTCATCGTGAGCTTACCGGACAAAAAACCCGTTTCTTTTTTTATACTAAAATGAAGTTCTGATTTTGTCAAGAACCGTGTAAGCAGTTTACATCGCCAGAATCGCAGCCACCAGCTTCTTACACTGCACGAGCAGTGAGGACGGAATTGCATACTCATCCAGCGAATGTGCGCCTGCGCCCTGGATGCCGAGGCTGCAGAGGGCCGGGATTCCGATGCGGGTGACGAAGGAGGTGTCGGAGCAGCCGCTTTGCTGGATGCCCTGCGGGATTGGTTCGCCGAGGAGTTTACAGCTTTCCTGGTAGAGGGCGAGCAGGCGGTCGGCGCCGTCGACCATTTCCATGGCTGGGTAGTAGCCGTTCTGTTCCATGGTGCAGCTTGTGCCCGGAACGGTGACATGTTCGCAGAGGTTTTTCAGGAATGCAATGGCCTCCTCATACTGCGCATTTGCGGCGTAGCGGATGCCGATGGAAAATTCGCAGGAATCAGGGATGACATTGGCACCGGTTCCGCCGGAAATACGGCCGCAGTTGAAGGAAAGATAGCCGAACACTGAGCGGCTTTCAATCTCCGTAATCATGCGCGCCGCCTGCAGAATCGCACTCGCGCCCTTCTCCGGTTCTTTTCCGGCGTGGGCAGCTTTTCCCTTTATCTTCACGCGGATGATCGCACCGCCGTTTCTTCTGGTAGTCACTTCGCCGCCCGCGCAGCCCGATTCCAGATTAAAAGCCGCCTCACATCCGCTGGCATACTGCTCGACAAGCTTTCCGGCCTCGCCATGGGAAAACGCGTGGGCCACTTCCTCATCACCGGTGAGCACCAGCTTAATCTGGCGGTCCTCATACCCGACCGCATTCAGCGCACGGAGCGCAAACAGCGCAATGACATTGCCGCCCTTCATATCATAGACACCTGGACCGTACACGCGGTCATCCTTCACAAGAAACGGTTCCGGGCCAAACTTTCCGACCGCATGCACCGTATCCATATGTCCGAGCAGAAGAATCGGCTTCTTCTCCTGCGGCCGTGTCCAAGCCGCAAACGTCGGGCCGGCCTTCTCAAAATGATGAATCTGCCGCTCCATGCCGAGCGCATCGCAGTACGTATCAAGATGCGCCGCAATCCGCTCATTCGCCTCGCGGTCAGCAGAAGGCGTTTCGATGGAGACAAGATTTCTTAAGAGCTCCATCATGCTGTGTTCGTTTTTCTCAAGATAGGCAAATGCCTGTTCGGTTCTTTTATCCATAATAACTCTCCATTTCTATTTCCATATGATATAATTTTACATCTGTTAAATGCGAAAGGCAAATGGTATAATTGATTAAAATGATAGGAAAAGGAGACTATTATGAAAAATCAACGTATGTTGGATGAACTGACTGAGCTGATGCGGATTGATGTATCGAGCGGCCAGGAGACGGAGATTGCGGAGCATCTGGTATCGAAGCTGGAGCAGATGGGATTTTCGATTACGCGGGATGAGGCCGGGGCTACGTTCGGCGGCGTGTGCGGCAATGTTCTGGCGGTACGGGAAGGTGAGCGGGACAGTGTTGTCTGTTTCTGTTCTCATATGGACCGTGTGCCGGGCGGTATTGGAATTAAGCCGGTGGAGGACAATGGAATCCTTCGGTCTTCGGGAGATACGATTCTGGCGGCGGATGATCTGTCCGGTGTGGCAGCTATTTTAGAGGGCGTGCGCCAGGCGATCGAATCTGGAAAAGCGCTTCCGAAACTGGAAATCCTCTTTACGGTCGGCGAGGAAGCTGGTCTGTACGGCGCGAAGGCATTTGATGTGAGCCTGCTGACCTCAAAAACGATGTATGTGCTCGATTCCCCGGGACGCATCGGCCGAATTGTAAACGGCGCGCCGGGCCGTGCTCTTCTCGAGGTACAGGTTTTCGGCAAGGCAGCTCATGCAGGAAATGAGCCGGAGAAAGGTATCGACGCGGCAAAGATCATGGCGGAAATGCTGGCAACAATGGAGACAGGAAGACTCGACGAAACTACAACATCAAACTTCTCCCACCTCTGGTCCAAAACATGCGAAGCGATGAACGTTGTCTGTGACCACGCAATCCTGCGCGGAGAGATGCGGAGCCGGTCGGGAGAAAAACTCGACCGTTATGAGGCGTATTTCCAGTCGCACTGCCGTGAAATTGCAGAAAAACGCGGTGCGCGTGTGGAATTTAAAAGAGAAAACACCTTCCTGCCGTTCTTCATTCTGGAGGACTCAGAGGTGATTCAGATCGTCACGGAATCCCTGAAAGAGATGGGAATCGAACCGCAGATCAACGGCGGAGGCGGCGGTATGGACGGCAATATTTTCAATCAGAAGGGAATCACCTGCGTCGGTATCGCAACGGGTTATTTCAAGAACCATTCGACCGAAGAATATCTGCATCTCGATGATTTCTGCCAGGCCGGAGAGCTGGTAGCGCGCATCATCGATAAGGTATGAAAAAGACAACAGAGGAGAGAGAAAGAAAATGGCTGATATCTTAACAAACAACGCAATGTTCTCCAGCTTCATGATCGTTCTGATTGTGTTTGCACTGGGCGACATTGTCGGTAAAATTACAAAAGGAAAGCTGTCCGGAATGATGGTCGTCATGCTCCTGTTCCTGGTAGGCTTTCTGACCAAACTGTTCCCGGCAGACATCATCGACCAGGGCGGCCTCACGGCGTTATCGAAACTGGCAATCGCGATGGTGCTGTTCAACATGGGTACGACCCTGAACGTAAAACAGCTGATCGAGGAGTGGAAAACCGTACTGATGGCAGCACTCTGTATGCTGGCTTCCTGCCTTGTGATGCTGCTCGTGTCCCCGATCATCGGATTTGACACCGTGCTGGTCGGCATGCCGGTGATCAACGGTGCCGCAATGGCAACTTCGCTGATGGCAAGCGCCGCAGCAGAAAAAGGTCTGGCAACAGCGGCAGCACTCTGTGCAGTTATTTATTCTGTACAGAAATTCGTCGGTGCGCCGATCGCATCTGCCATGGGTATCCGTTACGGAAAGAAACTGCTGAAAGCATACCGCGAGAATCCGGCACAGTTCAAAAAACAGCAGACCGGAAACGGTGCTTCCGCAAAGGTTTCTTTTGCAGACAAACATAAAGAATGGTATTCCGCAAACGTGATGATGGCACTCGTTGCAGCCGGTTCCTGGGTTGCCCATATTCTCGGCGATCTGACCCCGATCAACTACAGTATCTGGGCTCTGCTTCTCGGTGTTGCGTGTGCCGCTTCCGGACTTGTTCCGACGAAACCGCTGCAGAAATCGAACTCCTACGGCCTGATGATGGTTGCTGTCTTCGGTTCCATCATCCCGTCCCTGGCGAAGGTTTCCTTAAGTGATCTCGGCACGATGGCATTCCAGACCATCGTTCTGTTTATCGCAGCTCTGATCGGTGTTGCACTGGTTGGATGGGTTCTCCCGACCTGGAAACTCGTCGGCGACAAAGACCTGGCTGTCGGCATCGGTGTCGAGCAGTTCCTCGGATTCCCGAGCAACGTTGTCATCTGCCGCGAGGTCGGCGATGCAGTCGGAGAGACGCCGGAGGAGAAAGCGTTTATCGAAGATACACTGAATGTGCCGTATGTCGTGGGAGGAATCACGGTTATCACCGTTCTTTCGACGATGCTGGCTGGATTTGTCATTAACATGCTGTAATAACGCAGCGTCATAAGAAAGGCCTCCTGACCGGGAAAAATTTACGGTCAGGGGGCTTTTTGCTTGCAATGAAAAAGACAGATTGCTATAGTAAAAACAGAAGAAAAAGAGTCCGTTTTTGGGGGATTCAGACGAACAAAAATACAGGAGGAGAAGGTCATGTTAAAGAGTCAGGAAATGCGGAAACTTGCGCCGGAGCTGGACCCGCTCCGGATTGGAACAGGATGGAAAAAAGAGGATCTGGGAAAGCCGCAGATCATGGTGGAGAGTACGTACGGGGACAGCCATCCGGGAAGCGGCCATTTGAATCTGCTGGTCGAGGAAGTGCGGAAAGGTGTTGCGGAAGCAGGGGGCTTCGGTGCGCGGTATTTCTGTACCGACATTTGTGATGGTGAGAGCCAGGGAACAGACGGCATCAACTACAGTCTTGCGAGCCGCGAGATGATTGCCAATATGATTGAGATTCACGCGAATGCGACACCGTTTGACGGAGGTGTTTACCTGTCGAGCTGCGACAAGGGTATGCCGGGCAATCTGATCGGCCTGGCGCGTGTCGATATTCCGGCGGTCGTTGTGCCGGGCGGAACGATGAACGCGGGACCGGAGATGCTGACGCTGGAGCAGCTCGGCATGTACAGTGCAAAGTATGAGCGCGGCGAGATCGACGAGGCGAAGCTTGACTGGGCGAAATGCAATGCCTGCCCGAGCTGCGGCGCATGTTCGTTTATCGGAACGGCATCCACAATGCAGATCATGGCGGAGGCGCTCGGCCTTGCCCTGCCGGGAAGCGCGCTGATGCCGGCGACGAGCCCGGATCTTCTGGCGTATGCGAGGGAAGCGGGCCGCCAGGCGGTGAAACTCGCGCAGATGGATCATATGCGTCCGAGCGACATTGTGACGAAAGAAAGTTTTGAGAATGCGATTCTCGTTCACGCGGCGATTTCGGGAAGCACGAACTGTCTGCTGCACATCCCGGCGATTGCGCATGAATTCGGCATCGAGATCACCGGCGACACGTTCGACCGGCTGCACCGCAATGCACGGTACCTGCTCGATGTGCGCCCGGCGGGAAGATGGCCGGCAGAGTGTTTCTATTACGCGGGCGGCGTTCCGGCGATTATGGAAGAAATCAAAGATCACCTGCATCTCGATGTGATGACTGTGACCGGAAAGACGCTCGGAGAAAATCTGGCCAAGCTGCGGGAAAATGGATTTTATGAGAAGTGCGGCGGATGGCTCGCAAAATTCAATGAGCGGTACGGAACTTCGATCACAAAAGAAGACATCATCCGCCCGTATGACAAAGCGATCGGAACGGACGGCAGCATCGCCGTTCTGCGCGGAAATCTTGCGCCGGAGGGAGCCGTCATCAAACACACGGCATGCCCGAAAGAAATGTTCCACGCTGTCCTTCGCGCCCGCCCGTTCGACAGCGAGGAGGAGTGCCTCGATGCCGTGCTGAAACACAAAGTACAGAAAGGCGATGCCGTCTTCATCCGCTACGAGGGCCCGAAA
>CAVBNJ010000057.1:0-10983 GCA_963596755.1 bacterium | reverse complement strand
GTTCTCTGCCGGACACCGAAGCGGTGCTGCTCATCCGTGATGACGAGCGCCAGATTTTTATACTGCACTTTTTCCTGGATCAGCGCATGCGTGCCGATCACCATTCTGCAGCTTCCGTCTTCCAGCGCAGCGTAGATTTCCCGTCTTTCTTTTGCTTTTGTTGATCCAGTCAGAAGGCGGGGGTTGTATTCGGTGAGACCATTTTCTTTTAAGAGTGAGCAGAGGGATTCATAATGCTGCCGCGCCAGAACCTCAGTCGGAACCATCAGCGCCGACTGATAACCGTTCTCTGCTGTCATAATCATTGCAAGAAATGCCAGAATCGTCTTTCCGCTTCCGACATCGCCCTGTACGAGGCGCGCCATACGGGTATGCCCTTTCAGATCGCGCTCCAGCTCACCCCACACACGCATCTGTGCATTTGTAAGGCGGTACGGCATATTTTCGATGACTTCCTCCGTTTTCCAGACGGCGCGGATCGGAAACGCATTCGAGATTCCTTCTGTCTGTTCTTTTAACTGCCGCAAAGACAGAATAAAGAGGAAAAACTCTTCGAATACGATTCTGCGCCGCGCGGTCGCAAGATGTTCCTGGTCTTTTGGAAAATGCACTTCGTGGAGCGCATAATTGATCTCACAGAGCTCATACCGTGTACGGATCTCCTCCGGCAGATAGTCCCTTGCCGGTGCATAATTTTCCAGTACCTGTGCGACCGCTTTGCTCACCATTTTATTCGTGAGGCCGGATGTCAGGCCGTATACCGGCTGAAGGCTTGCCAGCAGTTCGTGGTACGCAGCCGGAGTAAAAATCTCAGGCTGTTCCATCACAAGACGGCCCGATTTTTCCTGGATTTTTCCGCGGAATACGAAAACGCTGCCTTTTTTCAGGGTACTCCGAAGAAACGGCATATTGAACCAGGTCAGCTGCAGCCGTACCGGCTCTTCGTAGAGTTCCAGCACAACAACACTCTTTCTCTGATTTCCTTTCACCGACGGACTGTGCACAATTCTTCCGTATACGGCATTCTTTTCATCTCGTCTGCAGTCGCGAAGGGGAACCGGCTCTGCGTAGCAGTCATAATCTCTTGGATAATAACGCAGAAGCTGCTGCAAATTGTAGATTCCTACTTTTGCAAACAGCTTCTCCGTTTTTTCACCGATCCCCTTCAGCGTTGTGAGGGGTTCTGTATTCATATTTTTGTTTCCTTTTTGTTTCGTTCTTGTTTACTCAACAGATACAACACAGTAGTAAATCGGCTGTCCGCCGTAGTTTACTTCTACATCGCAGTCCGGGTAAGCCTGCTCCAGTTTTTCGCCGAGGCTCTCTGCGTCCTCTTCTGTCATATCCTCGCCATAGTAAATGCTGATCAGCTCGCTGTCTTCATCGACCATTGCGCCGACCGTCTCTTCTGCAACGGCAAGAACATCCTGTCCGACTGCAAGAAGTCCGTGATCGCCAAGTCCCATGATATCGCCCTGATGAATCTCTTTCTCATCGATATGCGTATCACGTACTGCGTAAGTCACCTGACCTGTCTTCACAAGCTGGATGCCCTCATTCATGGCTTCCTCGTTCTCCTCGGCGGATTTCTCCGGTACGTAGTTGATCATGGCTGTGATACCCTGCGGAACCGTCTTGGTCGGAACAACGATAATGTTTTTATCCTCTGTCATGGCTTTCGCCTGGTTTGCCGCGAGGATGATGTTTTTATTGTTCGGAAGAATAAAGATATTCTTTGCATTGACCTGCTCGATGGCTGTCAGCATATCCTCCGTGCTCGGGTTCATGGTCTGACCGCCCTCGATCAGGTAGTCAACACCGAGCCCCTGGAAGATCTCTTTGATTCCCTCTCCGATGGATACGGCAATGAATCCGTTTTCCTTCGGCGGCTGTTTTTCAGCTTCTTTTCTCTTCTTGTCTTCCTCTGCCTGCTGTGCAGCGATCTTCTCTGCGTTCTTGATCAGGCGCTCCTGATGCTCCTCACGCATGTTGTCGATCTTCATTCTGGTCAGCTGTCCGTACGTCAGCGCCTTGGAAATTGCTTTTCCAGGATCGTTGGTATGTACGTGTACCTTAACCAGCTCGTCATCTGCAACGAGAACGATCGAATCTCCGATTCCGTTCAGGAAATCCTTGAATGCATGAACCTCTTCGTCCGGAAGCGGATTTTCCAGCATAATAATGAACTCGGTGCAGTAACCGAATTTGATTTCTTTTTCGGTTTCTTTGGACGGTTTTACGAACTCGGTCTTCGCCTCCGGTGTCTCAAAGTTCAGATCGATCTCTTTTCCGCAGAAAGCGTCATATGCGCCCTGCAGTACGGTAAGGAGACCCTGTCCGCCGGAATCTACTACGCCTGCCTCTTTTAATACCGGCAGCATCTCCGGTGTCTGGGAGAGCACGTACTCTGCATGTGCGAGAACGTCCTCGATAAATGCGTTCAGATCTTCGCTTTCCGGTGCAAGCTCTGCTGCTTTCTCTGCAGCGCCCTTTGCAACGGTCAGGATGGTACCTTCTTTTGGCTTCATAACGGCTTTGTATGCCGTTTCCACTGCTTTTTCCATTGCCTCTGCAAGAATCTCTGCATTCAGCTCTTCATAGTCGCGGATCTTCTTGGTAAAGCCACGAAGAAGCTGGGAAAGAATAACGCCGGAGTTACCTCTGGCACCGCGCAGAGAACCGGAAGAGATTGCCTTGGACAGGTTATACATTGTAACGTCTGTGAGTGAATTTACTTCCTTGACTGCGGACATGATCGTCAGCGTCATGTTGGTACCTGTGTCGCCGTCCGGTACCGGGAACACGTTCAGCTCATTGATCCATTCTTTCTTTACTTCCAGATTTTTTGCACCAGCCAGAAACATTTTTGCCAATAATCCGGCATCAATTGTATTTGTAGCCACTTTCTTCATTTCCTCCTATTACCATCAGTCGATGACGCGAACGCCTTCAACCAGGATGTTGATTTTTTCAATTTCCATTCCGGTGAACTCTTCCACCTTGTATTTCACATTATTGATCAGGTTATCCGTTACGGCTGAGATACTGACTCCGTAAGAAACAATTACATGGAAATCCAGGGAAATTTTATTTTCTGAAATCGATACATTGATTCCGTGTGTCAGACTCTCTTTTTTCAGAAGTTTGACCAGTCCATCCTTCATGTTTACTGCCGCCATGCCGACGATGCCGAAGCACTCAACGGCGACGCTGCCCGCATACAGGGCGATTACATCCGGATTGATTACGATTTCTCCCAAGCCTGTATTCATACGACCTTTCATGCCTTGTATCCTCCAATTCCATCATACTTGTTCAAATCACAGGGAGACAGACAATGCTGGCTCCACTCTATGTTACATTATAACCGCTTTTGCGCAAAAAAGAAAGTTTAAAATGAAAAACCTTGAAAATTCATATAATTTTTTCATTTTTTACTTGCAAAACCGGTATAGATCTGTTAGAATGACTTATGTTGTGAGTCTAAAATGCGTTTTGACTCAAGTACGTATGTCAAGGAGGTGCAATCATGGCAAAGTGTGCAATTTGTGAGAAGGGTGCTCATTTCGGAAACAACGTAAGTCATTCACATAGAAGAAGCAATAAAATGTGGAAATCTAACGTAAAATCTGTCAAAGTTAAAGTTGACGGTGTACCGCAGAAAATGTACGTATGTACTTCCTGCTTAAGATCCGGAAAAGTAGAGCGTGCATAAGTTGAATGGTTAAAAGGCCTTTCCAGTTCGGGAAGGCTTTTTTGCTGTCCGGAATTATTTTCTGAAAATATCTCAAACATATCTCAAAAGAGCAAACAGGACATAAGCTTTCACTTATGCCCTGCTGTGCTCTATTTTTTATATTTAAAAGGGAGAAAAAAATAGCGTGGTTTCTTAAACAGAATCTGCCCATGTAAAAGAAAGAGAGCATCCTACCGAAACTTTCGTTCTGGTAAGACGCCCTCGTCTTGATCTATGATATTAGTATAATTGGCTGATTCATTTAAGATGGACTTATTATAGCGCAGGTTTTTTCTTTTTGCAAGTATTTTCCTGTACAAATCAGCCAGTTTATTTCCAACTTTTTTGTGCATTTTAAACTATTCTTTCGTATTGCAGAACAGATGGTACCCCAGGCACAGCAGCAGAGCCGCTGCCAGCACCGTCAGAAACGAGCTGCGGATCATCAGGCTGATGAGAAGCCCGACTCCCATCCAGAACAGCAGAAAGCCTAAAATTCTGCACAAACGAGCTTACTCCTTATCCGCCTCTTGGTTTATTATATGCTCGACTTCCTCTGCGGTATACCCGTCCTCGTCCTTTTTGCCGGTAAAGCGGCTGATCAGATCCGGTGCCATGTCGATGATCTTGGTGACCGCATCCTGATTTTTAATATTGACCAGGCGTGTTCCGTTTTTGCTGATGACCAGAACGGCACTCGGGGAAATCTTTCCGCCCATACCGCCTCCGGCATTGTTCTTTGCATTTTCCGCAAATGCACCGGCTCCCACACCGAAGGAAACGTCTACCAGCGGCAGAAGAATCGTATCATCAATGTGGATCGCCTCGCCTACGACCGTCTTTGTTGTGATAAAGCTGTCCATTCCGCGAAACAGTGCTTCTACGGTGTTCTGAAATGTGTTGTCCTTTTCTGCCATCTTTTAGGCCTCCTTGTGTTTGAAATGTCGTATGGTTTTCCGAAGATTCTGATCCCGGAATAATCGAAGTGCAATGCCGGCTGCCGTCACAAGCTGAAAGCTTCCTTTCAGCTGGACATTGCCCCGGAGAATTTCATGCTCAAAGTCCGGCCGGATCGAAAGCTCTTTTGGCAGCTTTCCGTATACCATACCGAGAATGCCAAGCGTCTCTCCCGTCAATGCCGGGTCGTCAAATCCGAAGGTAACTGTTCCGGTTACTTTTTTTGGTGCTGCTTTCTTCAGAAAATGAAGCACTTCTTTCTTTGCATGAAGCAGTGCCTCACGGAACATCTTTGAGCGGAAGAATTTTTTTAAGTTCTCCCATTTTCTTTTTAACCGTCTGCCTGCCTGAATTTTCTGCTCCAGCTTTTCCGCCAGACGGAACGGAAGTTCCAGCAGCCGGAAGACGGCCTGCAGCAGGCGTCCTGCGAAGTCCAGCAGTTTTTCCGGGAGATGTTCCACGATTCCGAAAAACCGCTCCAGAAAGCTTTTTTTCGGTGCAGCCGGTTCCTGTTCCGGCTCTGGCTGCTCCTTCTGCTCCAGGACTTTCTGTTGTTCTTCTGTTCTGGCCGGTGCTTTCTGTGTCTTTGCGGTAACTTCTTCCGGCTTCTGCTTCTCTTCCGTGCCTGTTTTCTGTTCTGCGGCTTTTGGTTTTGCTTCCGGCGCGTTTTCTGTCTCATCCTCCTCCGGACGGGACGCGGACGCTTCTCCCCGGCGGATCTTTTGCAGCCGCTGTTTCCATGTCTCCGGCGATGCCCCAAAAAGCCGGAACTGTACTTCCGGCTTCTGCTCCTCATACGAAGCGGTCAGTGCAACGGCTCCGAAAAGCCACGACACTCTTCCGCTCGCTTTTACACAGGCAAAGCCCTCTTCTTCCTTCTGCAGCTGTGCCTGGTAGCAGAGGGGAAGAAAAAGGACCGTGCAGATCACAAGAAGCAAGAGAAGCAACAGTACAAGAAGCAGAATCCCCAATGCTTTTATAATCATGAATAGTATATGTATCATTCACATCCCTCAATCCGGTTCAGCAGCCATTCCCGGATTTTCACTTCTCCGGTTTCCCGATACGTTTCCAATGCAATCTTTTCCACCAGTTCGACAGCCTCCTCGCGCGACACGGCAAGACCGACAATCAGCGGACAGTTTCTCCGCACCGCCGGCTGCAGAAGCAGATCCGCCGGAATTACATCCAGATTGTTCTGCGGATTGGACGGCATAGTAAGAAGCCAGATGCCCGGAGCGGCCTTTTTGTTCTCGATCCGGCGCATCCATTTCTTCTGTTTCTTTTTTGCAGTATCCCCGACGTACAGATTTTTATACCAGTTTACCATATTTTCCCTGATCCCGTGGCTGAACTTTCCACAAATTTGCTTTTTTCAGTTCCAGATACTCCTGATATGCTTTTTCCAGTATCTGCCGCTCATTGGAAAATTTCAGCAGATGATATGCCTCGTGATACTTGTAATAGCCCGAATCCACAAAGTATTCTTCTCTCTGCGGACGGCTGTAGTAGCCGGACGATGCCATCAGATACCAGTGCACCTCTTTTTCTACGGTGTCCTCCGGAATGCTGAAGCTGTACTGGCTTTTTCCCACATACTTGATGATGGTTCCGTGCACGCCGGACTCCTCATACACCTCGCGGATGGCAGTCTGCTCATGGGTCTCTCCCGGCTCCACGGTTCCTTTCGGCAGGACCCATCCCTCATATTTGTTGCGGTAGCTTTTGTAAAGCGTCAATATTTTTCCACGGTAGATTACGATACCTCCGCAGCTCACTGCTTCGATCATACGTTTCAAGCTCCTTCTGGCTTTTTTCCATTCTCTGACGGCTCCTCTTTTCCGCCTGGCCGACAGATCTCCTGTTAAAAAGTATACCTCTTTTCCTGCCCCCGCGCAACCTTAAAACCGCTCCTCTTTCTAACATTTTTCTAAAAATTCTGAAAACGCGCCCGGACCTGATACTTCAAATCCGAACGCGCTTTTTTATTTCTGTTTCTACTGCTGTGCGTAATATGCCTCAAATACTTTTCTTGCCATCGGCACAGCGACTTCGCTTGCATATCCGCCGTTTTCTGCCACAACGGCAACAACAATGTCAGGATCGTCCGCATTGGAAAATCCGACAAACCAGGCGTGCGGTGTTTCTCCGTCGTTTCCGTGCTCTGCGGTTCCTGTTTTTCCCGCGATATTGTACGGAAGATCCGAAAGAGAAACCGCAGTTCCGTTCTGGACAACGCCTTTCATCAGCTCCGTCAGTGTATTGGCTTCGCTCTCCGACATCACCGTTCCGAGAGACTCTCTGTCAAACGTTTTCACTGCCTGTCCGTCTGCAGATACAATATTGTCCACGTAACGCGGCTTATACATCTCTCCGTCATTGGCAACCGCGGAAGTAATCAGTGCCATCTCCATCGGCGTAACCAGAGTATCTCCCTGTCCGATCGATGTCTGCATCACAAGCGCATCCGCCGTCGTCGAATCAAGATCAAAGGAACTCTTGCTTGCCGGGAGTTCCAGATCGAGGCGGCTGTTCAAATAAAGAGAATCTGCCACAGAACGGAAAATATTTTTGTCGAGTCCGAGACCGATCTGCGCAAATGCCGAGTTGCATGAATTGGCAAAGGCGCTCGCAAAATCCTCAGATCCGTGTACGGCACCGCCGGAGCAGTGAATCGTATAATTTCCTGCCGTCAGTTCGCCGTCGCAGTCGAAGGAAAATCCATCCAGTGATCCGTTCTGGCGAAGGTAGGCAAGTGATGTTACGATCTTGAACGTCGATCCCGGCGGGTATCTTCCCTGCAGACCGCGGTTCAGGAATACACCGCTCTCATCGTCCGCATTCAGGGCTTCCCAGTCCTCATCGATCGTATTCGGGTCAAACACCGGATTGCTTACATTGGCAAGCACACGGCCCGTTTTTGCCTCGAGTACGACGATCGCGCCGCGGTATCCGTCCAGTGCATCGGCTGCCGCCTGCTGGAGCGTCGTGTTCAGTGTCGTGTGGAGATCGTCTCCCGGATTTTTCGTATCGCTGAATTCATTCTTCACCTGCTTGATCTTGCTCGTGTGGGACTCCATCAGCATATAGTTGTAGGAGGATTCCAGACCGCTGTTTCCTTTTCCCGTGTAGCCGACTACCTGCGCAAACAGGCTGCCGAACGGATACGTTCTTGTCTCTTCACCGTTTTCATCTGTCGTCGTTTTTGCCAGCTCCTGGCCGTCCGCAGAATAGATCGTTCCGCGGACCACGCGCTCTGCATAGTTATTCTGTCTCGTATTGTAAGAACTATTCAGAAATTCTTCTTTCCGCACGACATTGAAGTAAACAAGATACGCGATCAGCCCCAGAAACATCGCCACAAACAAGAACGAGACGATCAGGTACGGTCCTGCACCGTTGTTCTTTGCTTTACCAGTGGAGGCTGTTCTCGGTCTGCTCCTCGATCCGTCGTTCGAATTCGTCCTGCTCGCGGTACTTCTGGCGGGTTCCCTGTCCATCGTTCCGGCTGCCGTTCTTCTTTCGTCGTTCGGCCTCTTCATCCGGGCGTCGTTTCTTTTTGGCGCCTGGGTCGTTTTTCTGCTGTTTTCTGTTCTTCTTGTTTCGTCTTTTCTCAAGCTCCTCACCTTCGTCTTCCCTTAAGATGTACAATCCCTGAATAATGGACAGCATCAGCACCGTGGAGAACATGGAGCTTCCTCCGTAGCTGACCAGCGGCAACGTGATGCCTGTCATAGGAATAAATTTGATGGTTCCCCCAATGGTGAGGAACACCTGTGTCGCATACTCCGTTCCAAGACCCATGGCAATCAGCTTGTAGAACCGCTTGCTCATCTTCATGGAAATATTGATAATCAGAAGGAACGTGGACATACATAACAGAATCAGACAGATTCCGAAGATAATGCCCATCTCCTCACAGATTGCACAGAAAATAAAGTCTTTCGTCGCAACCGGAATAATGTCGGGCCGTCCCTCGAAAAGGCCGGTTCCGAACCATCCGCCGGAGCACATGCCGAAGAGGCCCTGCGCCAGCTGGCTGCTGATATCCCAGTTTCCGATCGGATCCTGCCAGAGTGCCACACGGTTCCGTACGTGGGCAAACAGGAAATATGCCGCAACGCAGGCAGCACTCATTCCCGCAAGTCCAAGAAGCGGATACCGCGCCTTTCTCGTTGCCACATAGATCACGACAACGTACGCCATAAAGAACACGAATGCCGTTCCAAGGTCCGTGGATGCCACAAGAATCAGGACATGGACAGCTGCGATCACTGTTGCTTTTACGACATTTTCAAAGGAATTGTCTTCGCGCAGCATGCTCGCCATAAAGAACACAAGCGTGATCTTGGCAATCTCGGAGAGCTGGAAGGTAATTCCATGGATTTCAATCGACAGCTTCGCGCCGCCGGAGGTAAAGCCGAGCACCATGACCACAGAAAGCATGGCAATTCCAAGTACGGCATAAATCCAGGTCAGGCTCTTTAAAAACTTGCCCTTTCTTACAATGACCGGAATGATAAAACAGAGAAGCGTCGATGCGGCCAGAATTTTGTACTGGGACATTGCTTTTGTGACACTCAGTCTCGTCAGGATAATCATACTGATTGAGAGCAGCATGCACATGTTGTTTAGCAGAATCATCGATGCTTTCCGGTAAATCAGGCGGTACAGAATCTGCACGCCCAGAATATACGCCATCGTGAGCAGAAACATCTGTATCGTCGACGTTTCGCCCTCCTGCAGAAACATCACGAAGAAGCAGATGAAGTTCATCAGAATAATCATGATGATCTGCCGCATCAGAATATAATGGCGCTCATCCTCATCCCGCTCTTTCAGTGCAGCAAATGACTGCACGGTAAAGCAGATCATGAGGAAGGTGATGACATATTTTGATAACTGAACAATGGTATTTTCCATAAATTCCCCTTATTTTTTTACTCTACTTTGCGGTGGAAATGGCCTTTGGTGTATTCACGTCCGTCCGAAAATGCCGTTCCGTGACAGTACGTTTCGGCAAACGCAGCGGCAATTTCTTTCGTCTCCTCGAGCGTCTCAATCGTGAAATTCAGCCGCACTGCCGCCGGGTGCAGCGACTGGATCTCGTCTGCCTCTTTTGCAAGGCCGAGCGGAAGGCTGTTGTAGATGACGCTGTAGCATGACGTACAGTAGCTCTTCACTGGGAAGTATTTTCCCATCCGGTCTTTTAAGCGCACCAGGGAATAGCTGTGATTACATCCGTTCAGATTCTTCTGCACGCACTGGGCGGAGACCATCATCGGAAGGTAGCCGTAGACCACCATTTCGCTGTTCGTATTATCACGTTTTCCAATCTCCCGCTCGTTCAGCTCGTACGGAACGGTATCGCGCTGCACGCCCTGCTCCTGCCAGAACGACTGTGCGCGGCTGTTGTACGTGTACACACTGTAGTCGAGCCGGATATCGTTTTCCATTCCCATCTCTTTTAAAAACGAAAAGCTTTCGAGATTGCGGATCAGGAAACCGCCGAGGCCGATTTCTTTCAGATACCGGAACGTATCGCGGTACGCTTTTAAGTCACCCTCGCGCACCACATGCGGCAGCATCAGATAAACCTGTTTTCCCAGCTCTTTTGCCTGCAGAATGCCTTTTTCGGCCTGCTCCTCGAAGATTTCCTGTTTGAAGCAGCCCATGCCGGCATAGATCGTCGTGATCTCCGGAATTTCCAGCAGCGCGTTCCACTGGGCTCTCGTCTCGGCGGATGCCGTCAGTTCAACGGTTTTTCCAGCTGCTTTGCCTGCTTTTTTCGCCGTGCTCTTTTTCCGCTCCGGCTTTTCTGCTGCTTTTCTGCGGTACGGCTCCGTCATCTCCCGCACGAGCTGATCGGAAACGCTTCTCCGCAGTTCATTTAAGGTCTGCATCGGCACAAAACAGTTGTCGTCCATACAGACATCGAGATCCTGGAAATAGAACGGCGTCTCGCCCGTCTTTTCCAGCTGTGTTTTCACACGCTCTTCTGTCAGCGGCTGCTTCTTCGCCGGCTCTACCATGCCCGCCTCTGCTGTCACGCTGTATTTTCCGCTCTCCGCACTTAAGAATGCCGGCTGCCCCGGATACAGGGTCAGAAAACCGGAAATCGGCTCCTTCGCCTCGGTTTCCAGGTAATCTCGCTGGATTTCGTAGAAGAGCTGTTCATTTCTGCGCTGCTTCTTTTTATTTTCCTGTTCTTTCTCATTCTTCAGCGCCATCATATCGCGGCCGTTTCTTACGGTATAATAGCTTTTGTTGAAACCGTCACGGTTATACAG
>CAVBNJ010000056.1:0-11138 GCA_963596755.1 bacterium | reverse complement strand
GCCATATATAAAGTCCTCCTGAATTTTTCGTATATTTATAAATTTACTGGAAAGTATTTCTAATAAATTATAGCGGAAAGTAAAACATTCGTAAAGCTCTTTTTATGAGCCGAAATTCACCGTTATATCGTTTGACAAACGAAAAGGCAGCACGTATAATGAGAATGTATTTTCGGGCAGCCTAAAGCAGCCAAACAAAAACAAACGAAAAAGGAAGAGTGTGCATGAATTTTTTAGACAAAATGGAGCGAAAATATGGGAGATACGCGTTAAGCCATCTGACGATGTACATTATCGTAACGTACATTGCAGGCTATATCATTCAGCTCGCGGCCCCCATTATGAGACAATATCTGACGCTTGAGCCGTACTATATTCTGCACGGACAGATCTGGCGTCTGGTGAGCTGGATTCTGATTCCGCCGAGCAGCCTCGATATCTTTACGATCATCATGCTGTTTTTCTATTACTCGATCGGAACGAGCCTGGAGCGGGCCTGGGGAGATTTCAAGTACAACGTTTACATCTTCTCCGGCATTCTGATGACGATCCTCGGTTCCTTCCTGCTGTATGGAATCTTATATGCAGTGAATGGATACCCGTCGCTGATGGGAACGGCGTTCAGCACCTACTACATCAGCCTTTCCATTTTCCTCGGCTTTGCGATCAGCTTCCCGGATATGCAGGTACTTTTGTACTTCATTATCCCGATTAAAATCAAGTGGCTGGCTTATCTTGACGTAGCGCTTCTCGCCTACAGCATGATTACCAGCATCATGAGCGGAAACTGGGCAGGATGCGTTGTCATTCTTTGTTCCCTGGCGAACGTTCTTGTGTTCTTCCTGATGACAAGAAAGGGAAAACGCAGCTCTTTCCAGCAGAACAGACGCCGGAAAGAATTCAAAAAGGCCGTCTCAAGAGGAGAGGCCGAATACCGCAATCCGAACGGGATCACAAAACACAAATGTGCGATTTGCGGCCGGACCGAGAAAGATGATCCGAATCTGGAGTTCCGCTTCTGTTCCCGCTGCAACGGAAACTACGAATACTGCCAGGATCATCTGTTTACACATGAACATGTAAAATAAAGCAATAAATAAAAAGGAGAGACGTATGAGAAGAACAAAAATTGTATGCACCATGGGACCAAATACAAACTCCCGTGATTTAATGAAAAAACTGATTGAGAGCGGAATGGACGTTGCCCGTTTCAATTTTTCCCACGGAGATCACGATGAGCAGAAAATGCGTATGGATATGCTCAAAGAACTCCGGAAAGAACTGAAAATCCCGGTAGCCATCCTTCTGGACACCAAGGGACCGGAAATTCGTACCGGCGTATTAAAAGACGGAAAGAAAGTAAACCTGGTAACAGGACAGACCTTTACTCTGACAACCGTACAGGAAACGGGTGATGAAAATCACTGTTCTGTCAGCTACACCGGCCTTACGGATGACGTGAAAGCAGGAGATACGATCCTGATCGACGACGGTCTGATCGGCCTGCACGTAGAAAAAGTAAACGCACCGGAAATCGTCTGTACCGTAGTAAACGGCGGCGAGCTCGGAGAGAAAAAAGGTGTGAACGTTCCGAACGTATCCATCAATCTTCCGAACCTGACCGAGAAAGACAAAGGCGACCTTCTCTTTGGTATCGAGCAGGGCATCGACTTTGTTGCAGCTTCCTTTATCCGCAATGCAGAAGCCATCACTGAGATCCGTGATTTCCTTGTGAAAAACGGAGGAGAGCATATCGACATTATCGCAAAGATCGAGAATGCAGAAGGTGTACAGAACATCGACAGCATCATCGACGCAGCAGACGGTATCATGGTTGCCCGTGGTGACCTTGGCGTGGAGATTCCGGCGTGCGAGGTTCCGCATGTACAGAAAATCATCATCGAGAAATGCAACCACAAATACAAACCGGTTATCACAGCAACTCAGATGCTCGATTCCATGATCCGCAATCCGCGTCCGACCCGGGCAGAGGTAGCCGACGTTGCCAATGCCATCTATGATGGAACCGATGCGATCATGCTTTCCGGCGAGACCGCAGCAGGAAAATATCCGATCGAGGCTGTTACGATGATGGTAAAAATTGCGCTGCAGACCGAGCAGTATCTGAAATTTGAGGATTACCGCGACGGACAGGCGCTCGAAGGAAAACAGAACGTTTCCGCAGCAGTAGGAAGTGCAGCCGTTTCTATGGTAGAGCATATCAAGGCAGCCTGCATTGTGACACCGACCATGACAGGTCAGACCGTAAGACTGATCTCGAACCTTCGTCCGAGCGTGCCGATCTACGGCGTTACCCCGCACGAGTGGGCAAGAAGAAAAATGCAGCTCTACTGGGGCGTTCGCCCGGTGACCGGATATGAAGAGGATTCTACCGAGAATATTATTTCTCATGCTATGTACATGGTACGCCGGGAAGGTCTTGTAAACCGCGGCGACATGGTGATTTTTACGGCCGGAGACCCTGCAACCAATGAGGTAGCGGGTGAAGGATATATGACAAACATGCTTCACATTGTTCAGGCAAAATAAGCAGAAGAAGGAGACAAAAGAGAATGAAGAAGCCTTTTGTAACAAAAGAAAAACTGGAAGAAATCGCAGCAGCAGTACCAACTCCGTTTCACATTTACGATGAAAAAGGGATTCGTGAGAATGCGGAAGCGGTAAAGGAAGCGTTTTCCTGGAATCCGGGATTTCGTGAGTATTTTGCAGTAAAAGCGAACCCGAACCCGACACTGATCAAGATGCTGGGCGAGTATGACTGCGGATGTGACTGCTCTTCTTACACCGAGCTGATGCTCTCCGATGCGATGGGATTTGAGAAAGATAAAATCATGTTCTCCTCCAACGTAACACCGGCGCAGGAGTATAAGCTGGCTGCAGAACTTGGCGCAATCATCAACCTTGATGATATTACACACATCGATTTTCTTGAGAAAACACTGGGCTACATTCCGAAGAAAATCTGCTGCCGTTACAATCCGGGCGGACTGTTCAAAATCAGCACCGATATCATGGACAACCCGGGCGATGCAAAATACGGTATGACAACCGAGCAGATTTTTGAAGCATTCCGCATTCTGAAAGCAAAAGGAGCAGAAGAGTTTGGAATTCATTCCTTCCTTGCAAGCAATACCGTAACAAACGATTACTATCCGGTACTGGCAAAAACACTGTTTGAGCTGGCTGTAAAACTGCAGAAAGAGACCGGCGTGAAGATCAAATTCATCAACCTCTCCGGCGGTGTCGGAATCCCGTACAAACCGGATCAGGAGGGCAATGACATCCGCGTGATCGGCGAGGGTGTACATAAAGTATACGATGAAGTTCTCGTTCCGGCCGGCATGGGTGATGTTGCCATCTACACCGAGATGGGCCGTTTCATGATGGGACCGTACGGCGGACTCGTTACCCGCGCGATCCATCAGAAACACATCTACAAAGAGTACATCGGCTGCGACGCCTGCGCTGTCAACCTGATGAGACCGGCTATGTACGGCGCTTACCACCACATCACCGTGATGGGCAAAGAGGATCAGCCATGCGACCACAAATACGATGTAACAGGTTCCCTGTGCGAGAACAACGATAAATTCGCGATCGACCGCATGCTTCCGGAAGTAGAAGTAGGAGACCTCCTCTTCATCCACGACACCGGCGCACACGGCTTCTCCATGGGCTACAACTACAACGGAAAATTAAAATCCGCTGAAGTTCTGCTCAAAGAGGACGGCAGCTTCGAAGTCATCCGCCGCGCAGAGACCCCGAAGGACTACTTCGCAACTCTGGACGGAACACCGGAATATGAGAAGATGTTTGGAAATAAATAAGAGATAAAAAGACAGAAAACCCTTTCTTCGGAAAGGGTTTTCTTGTTGAGAAGAAGTCAGCATAACAAAAAAAGATCTGTATCAACTTTCGTTCATACAGATCTCCTTTTCTTCTGCCGCTGGCCGGACTCGAACCGGCATGGTTATTCACCGCTTGATTTTGAGTCAAGTGCGTCTACCAATTCCGCCACAGCGGCATATATAATCAGAACAAAAATTATTTTATCATAAAAAGAGATCAGACGCAAGTATTGTTTTAAGAATAGATGGCGAAAAGCGGAGCTGATTTTAGGCAATCTTGACAAAATTGTTAAAAAACAAATACGGAGTATGTTTTTTATGTTGCCATATATCACAAAAGGATGTATACTACAATAGAATGTCTAAATACGCGTGACTCTAAGAAAGAAGCACAGAAGAGGGATAAGGTATGAAGGATTTATTTGATGTACACTGCCATATGGTCCCGGGGGTAGACGACGGCGCATCCAGTCTGGAAGAGTCGTTGGCAATGCTGAAAATGCAGCATCAGGATGGGGTCAGAAACATCATCATCACACCGCATTACCGGCGGCGGATGTTTGAAACACCGGCAAAAAAGGTACATGAGCAGTTTCTGAAACTGCAGGAAGCGGCAAAGAAGGAATATCCGGATATGTCGCTCTATCTCGGGTGTGAGCTTCACTCGAATATGGATCTTCAGGAGATCCTGGAAAAAAGAAAATACGTAACCATGGCAGGTTCGTCCTATGTTCTGCTGGAATTTTCTGAAGGAGATTCTGCGCAGCACATCCGTGAGAGAGTTTACAATGTACTGTCCTGCGGCTATGAACCGATTATTGCACATGTAGAGCGCTATCAGGCGACTGTAAAAGATGTTGGATTTTCCGGCGATCTGGTCGATATGGGCGCGAGACTGCAGGTCAATGTGGAAAGCATTCTCGGAAAATATACCTGGGGGGCAAAACGTTACTGCAGAAAACTGATGAAGGAAGATCTGCTGAGTTTTATCGGCAGCGATTCCCACAACACAAAAACACGTATCCCCAACATAGGAGCAGGTGCTGCCTATGTTTCAAAGAAAATGGGAGAGGCATATGCGAACAGGATTTTCCACGACAATCCAATGGAAATTCTGATGGATGCCGGAGAAATCTAAAAAAACAGTCAGGAGAAAAAGATGGAAACGAATCAACAGAATCAGGATGAAATTGAAATCGATTTACTGGAACTGCTCCGCGTGCTCTGGAGCAAGATCGGCTATGTCATTTTAGCTGCCCTTGCCCTTGGCCTTCTGATGGTACTTGTCAGCAAGGTATTTATGACGCCGCAGTATGAATCGACAACGAAAATGTATGTACTGTCCAAACAGGACAACAGCAATACCGTAACAAGCGGAGATCTGCAGGCGAGCTCCCTTCTGACGAAGGACTACGCAGAACTGATCCAGAGCCGTCAGGTTGCAGAAACCGTGATCGCACAGTTAAATCTGGATCTTACCTATGAAGAATTTCTGAAAAAAATCACCGTTACCACACAGAATGATACACGTATCCTTTCTATTACCGTAAAGGATGAGGATCCATATGTGGCAAGCCAGATGGCGGATGCAATCCGTGTGGCGGCAGCAGATCATATCCAGAATGTTATGAACACCGAAGCCGTAAACGTGGTAGATGAGGCAAATATTCCGGATCAGCCGGTAAGCCCGAGCATCAAGAAAAACGGACTGATCGGTGCGGTAGCGGGAGCATTTATCGCCATCGTTATCATCATCGTTGTTTATCTGACAAACGATACGATCCAGACCTCCGAAGATGTAGAACGTTACCTGGGCGTAAGCACACTCGGCACGATTCCGATCCGGGAAGGTCAGAAAAAGAGCAAAAAGAAAAACAAAAATGGCCGTGGAAGAAAGTAATAAGGGAGGATACCGAACGTGAATCAGGTAGTAGTAAAACAGGAAAAATCGGGTTATCAGATTGTTGAAGCCTACAAATCTCTTCGTACCAACCTTCAGTTCTGCGGAGAAGATAAAAAAGTAATTGCAATTACAAGCTGTACGCCAAATGAGGGAAAGAGCAGCGTATCCATGCAGCTCGGCATTTCACTGGCAGAGATCGGAAAGAGAGTTATTCTGATCGACGCAGACCTTCGTAAATCCGTTCTTCTGGGAAGAACAAAAACAGAGAAGTCCGTTCGAGGACTGGCACACTTCCTTTCCGGACAGGCAACTCTGGAGGATATCATCTGTGCAACCAACGTAAAGAACTTTTACATGATCTATTCCGGCCCGTTCCCGCCGAACCCGGCAGAGCTTCTGGGAGGAAAGAACTTCCGCAGCCTTTTAAATGCACTCCGCAAAGTTTACGATTATGTTATCGTCGATACGCCGCCGCTGGGAAGCGTTATCGACAGTGCCATCGTTGCAGAGATCTGCGATGGTTCCATCATGGTCATCGAGTCCGGTGTAATCAGCTATCGTTTTGCACAGGAAGTCAAGAGCCAGCTCGAGAAGAGTAACTGCCCGCTGCTCGGTGTTGTCCTGAACAAGGTGGATATGCAGAAACAGGCATATGGCAAATACGGAAAATACGGTCAGTATAAATACTATGGAGAGTACGGCAAAGAGGAGGACGATTAACTGCGATGAAAAAAGGAATTGTTGCAGGTCTGATTATTCTGTGCGTGGCACTTGGAGTCGGTACAGCAGCTGTTGTAGTAACGAGTGACCGGAAAGGTCCTGAGATCGAGGTTCCGTCCGGGGCGGATGTGACGTACGAGGAAGGAAGCGATACCGCCTCTCTGCTGGAAGGCGTTACGGCAATGGATGACAAAGACGGAGATGTGACTTCTTCTCTTGTGATTGAAAATATTTTCCCGAACGATGACCGCACCAGTGCATCCGTCGTTTATGCGGCAAAGGACAGCCACAACAATGTGACGAAGGTGACCCGCCGTGTGAATTACAAGGCATCGGAGGGAGATGCTTCCGCTTCAGAAGAAACGGCGAAAGAAGACAGCGGTGATGCGGGGGAAGCAGCACCGGAAGCTGAGGAAGCGAAGCAGGATGAGAATAATACCGAGGGCGTAAAGAACGAGACAGACGCACAGATGGAAATCGACGCACTGCCGGCAGAGGCCCCGAAGCTGTATCTGAATACGTATGAAGTGACAGTGGCAGCTGGCAGCGAGCTGGATAAAATCAGCTACATCAAAGAGATTACCGATGATGCGGACAGCCAGGAGACACTGTTCGGCGAGATCCAGATCGATGGAGACGTAGATACTGCGACAGCAGGAGATTACACTCTGACGTATCATGTAACGGACAGCGATGGAAATCAATCAAACGCAGCGGTACTTACCGTACACGTTCAGTAAAGAAATGAAAACTGCTCTGATGGGGAGAAAACCTGTCAGGGCAGTTTTTTTTCGCGAGCAACGAGCCAAAGTCCGTGCTTGCACGAGACCTTGGCGACTGCCGCGAAAACTTGAGAAACTCGCAGAGCGTGTTTCTCAAGTATTTGTGAGCAACGCGAAAATTTGACAGCAAAAAATGAGTATGGTAGAGTGAGAACGAAAGAAAAAGGAAGGGAGCAAAAAGCGATGCTTCGAATCTGGCAGAGGACAGAAAAACAGAATCTGGCGCCGATAGAGATGGAAGCGGCGTTTCCATTTTTGAAAGAGAAACACCATGTCGTTTCGCTGATCGGCGGCGGCGGGAAAACGACGCTGCTGTATGAGATGGCTGGCTTTGCCGTACGAAACGGTCAGAACGTGCTGGTGACAACTTCAACGCATATGTACTGTCCGCCGAAGGAATGGCGGGATCTGAGCCTTGCGGATGTAGAAAGAAAATTTCAGACGGGCCGCGCGGCGATTATGGGAAGTGACTGCAAAGATCCGGAGAAGCTGATCAAGCCGGAGGAGACCCTGTTTCAGGCTGCACGGGAAAGGGCTGATCTGACGCTGATCGAGGCGGACGGCGCAAAGCATCTGCCGTGCAAAGCACCGGCGGAGCATGAACCGGCGCTGCTTTCCTGTTCGGATATCGTTGTGGGCGTGACGGGACTTTCGGCGCTGGGGCGGCCCTTACAGAAATGCTGTTTCCGGGCAGAACGTGCGGCGGGACTTCTTGGCTGTTCGATGGAACACCGGATCAGCGCGGCGGATCTGGCACAGCTTATTGCGGCGAAGGCGGGACAGCAGAAAAATCTGGAGGACAGATCCTTTTATGCGGTTCTGCATCAGTACGAAGAAAAAGAACACCGCCAGGCGGCTCTTGAAATAGCAGAGCGGCTGCAGGAACAGGGCATCAATCATGTTCTGATGACCTGTGCGGGCGAAAAACAGAGCCGGGAAAGCGGAACAGAACGCCCGTGGCATGGCAGGGCGGAGCTCCCGATGCGGTAAGAAAAGATAAAATGGAGGAGACAGATGGCGGAATTTACACATTTTAAGAAGGACGGCAGTGCCGTCATGGTCGATGTCCACGAGAAGCCGGACACATACCGGGTGGCATCGGCGACCGGCACGATACGGGTGAGCCCGGAGGTATTTGCGGCGGTGCGCGACCACACTGCGAAAAAAGGCGATGTGCTCGGCGTTGCACGGCTGGCCGGCATTATGGGAGCGAAGAAAAACGCGGAGCTGATTCCGCTGTGCCATATCGTGCCGCTGACGAACTGTGAAGTGACGTTTACAATGGATGAGGAGAGCTGTTCGATCACGGCTGTCTGCACGACGTCGTGTGTCGGAAAGACCGGTGTGGAGATGGAAGCACTGACCGGCGTTTCCACAGCGCTGCTCACGATTTACGATATGTGCAAGGCGATGGACCGCGGCATGGAGATCGGCGACATCCACATTCTGGAAAAGGACGGCGGAAAGAGCGGTCATTATATCTATCAGAAAGAGGAAAAATAAAGCATGGCAGAAAAAAAAGATTTTCCGGTTTTCCGGGTGGGAATTGTAACCTTAAGTGACAAAGGCTATCAGGGCGAGCGTGAGGATAAGAGCGGACCGAAGATCCAGGAATTGCTGCCGACAGAGCAGTATGAGGTGGTTTCGATGCGTCTTCTGCCGGACGAGCAGGAGATGATTGAGGAAGAACTGATCCGCCTTGCCGATCTGGAGCAGTGTGATCTCGTGCTGACAACAGGCGGCACGGGCTTTTCGATGCGGGATGTGACGCCGGAAGCCACGCTGGCCGTTTCGGACCGCGTGGCACCGGGGATCGCAGAGGCGATCCGCGCAGGCAGTATGGCGATCACAAAGCGGGCGATGCTGAGCCGTGCGGTCAGTGCGATCCGCCATCGGACCCTGATCATCAATCTTCCGGGAAGTCCGAAGGCAGTGGAGGAGAGCCTTGGATTTGTACTCGACACCCTGCCGCACGCGCTGGGCCTTCTGCGCGGAACGGACGGAGAGTGCGGAAGAAGCTGAAAATAAGAGGAAATAAGTGACAATGGAAGAAGAAAAAATTATTTTCTGCAAGAGCGGCGGCTGCACGGCAAAGCTCGGAGCGGGTGTGCTCGAGCATATTCTGGAGAAACTGCCGAAGGGAGAAAAAGACCCGAACCTGCTGGTCGGATATGACAGCAAGGACGATGCGTCCGTTTACCGGCTGACGGATGATCTGGCGATGGTACAGACGCTGGATTTCTTTCCGCCGGTCGTGGAAGATCCGTACACGTTCGGAAAAATTGCGGCGACGAATGCATTAAGCGACATCTATGCGATGGGCGGCGAGGTGCGGACTGCGCTCAACATCGTCTGCTTTCCGGAGCAGATGGATCTGAATATCTTAGGAGAGATCATGCGCGGCGGCGCGGAAAAAGTACAGGAAGCGGGAGGAACGCTCTCCGGCGGTCATTCGATTGCGGATGATAGTGTAAAATACGGTCTTTCCGTCACGGGAACGGTGCACCCGGACCGGATCTGGCAGAACAATACGGGGCGCGTAGGTGATCTGCTGCTTCTGACGAAACCGCTCGGAACCGGCATTCTCTGCGCGGCACACCGCGTGGGAGAGGAAAACCCGGAAGGATTTCATCAGGCGGTAGAGTCGATGATGACGCTGAACAAATACGCCTCCGAGACAGCACGGAAGTATGAGATTCATGCCTGCACCGATGTGACGGGCTTCAGTTTTCTCGGTCATCTGCACGAGATGATGGAATCCGGCGTCTCCTGCCATATCTGGGCAGATCAGATTCCAGTATTTCCGGGAGCGGTGGATGCGGCGGAGGAGTTTCTGATTACCGCTGCAGGCCAGAGAAACCGGAATCATCTGGAAAAGCATGTAACCTTTAAGGACATTTCGTTCGGCATGCAGGAGGTACTGTTTGACCCGCAGACATCGGGCGGACTTCTGATGGCAGTGAAGGCAGTGGATGCCGAAAAGTTGCAGAAAGAACTGCAGGCGCAGGGCATTCCGGCAGCGGTTGTGGGTAGAATCACAGAGCCGGCAGGAACGGAAATTTATGTGACGCAGAGCCGGAAATAGGAAGCGTCCGGGGAAAACAGAAAAATACAAGCAGAACATGGAGAAAAGAAAATGGCAGAGATGGAGAAAAAAGTTGTAAATGCAATGGGGGATGTGTGCCCGGTGCCGCTGGTAAAGGCAAAACATGCGATTGCAGAACTTGCGGGAAGCGGAAAAGTTGAGGTTCTGGTGGACAATGAAACAGCAGTGCAGAACCTCGAAAAAATGGCACAGCAGAAGGGATACGGCTTTCTGGTAAAAGAGGAGAAAGAAAAAGAGTATCATGTAGAGTTCACCGTATCGGAAGCAGAGCCGACCGAAACAGAAGAAAAAACGGTATGCCTTGCACCGGCTGCTAAGAAAACAAAACTTGTCGTCCTTTCCGCGGATCACATGGGAGAAGGCGCCGAGGAGCTGGGCAGAATTCTGATGAAGAGCTTCCTCTACGCACTGATCCAGCAGGACGAGCTGCCGGATACGATTCTGTGCTACAACGGCGGCGCAAAGCTGACCTGCGAGGGCTCCGAATCCTTGGAAGATTTAAAGGATTTAGCAGCGCGCGGCGTTGAGATCCTGACCTGCGGAACATGCCTGAACTTCTATGGCATTACCGAAAAACTGCAGGTCGGCGGTGTGACGAATATGTATGATATCGTGGAGCGCATGGGAAATGCGGACCGCGTGATCAAGCCATGATTTATCTTGATTCGGCGGCGACCTCGCTGTGGCACCCGAAAGAAGCGGAAGAGCGCATGATCCAGGCGCTGCACGGCTGCGGAAATGCAGGACGCGGCGCACAC
>CAVBNJ010000055.1:0-11530 GCA_963596755.1 bacterium | reverse complement strand
ATTACATATACTATATATTCTATTATTATAAGTTACATATCTCTCTACTACATACCCTACACAAGAAGGCAAAACGCCAATATCCATCGAGGGATACCAGCTAAAACACGCCTTCTTTCTTTTATTCCAATCATTTTCAAGCCATCCATTAAATATTTCTTTTCCTTTAGTCTTACTCTATCTACATTTGTTTGCATTTTTCATCACCTGCCTTTCATCTATTACCGATATGTTAATTCATCTGTAACTGAATACAATTTTATGCTCTTCTGTTAATAGCAAATCTTCTAACATAATCATAAAAATATAATATCCACAGGAGTTGAACAAGAGATGAAAAAAGTAAATCAATCTAATCTGACCTCTACCATTTTGACAGAAGACAATTTAACTCTTCTTACCACAGATGAGGTTGCTGAAATGTTAATGGTGGGAAAGAACCGTGTATATGAGCTTTTAAACAAGGAAGAATTAAAAGGAATGAGAATTGGTAAATCTACATGGCGAATCCCTAAAGAAGCCGTTTTACAGTTTATCCGTGAACAGTCTCGACTTTAAGTATGCCCCTTGGGAAGATCCCAAGGGGTATTCCTTACGCTGCACATAATCGGGTAAAAAAATAAAGGAGACTAAAGCTATTATACTCTAATCTCCTTTATTCCACATATTCTCACATAGTTCTACAGAAATTACCGAAAGATTGGTACAAAATTGGTACAAACTCTCGAAAATTGGTACAGAACCTATGATTAAATTTTACTGTTTTTTGACCTTAGTACAGCTTTGCACCAGCTGGGATGTGGTTATCCACCATCAGAAGATGAAGTTTTTCTTCGCCCTCTTCCTCATGGATTGCACTGAGAAGCATTCCACAGGATTCAATTCCCATCATGGCTCTTGGTGGCAGGTTAGTGATCGCAATTAAGGTCTTTCCAACCAGTTCTTCCGGCTCATAATAAGCGTGAATACCGCTTAAAATAGTACGATCTACGCCTGTTCCGTCATCCAGAGTGAACTGTAACAGCTTCTTGGATTTCTTAACTGCTTCACAAGCTTTTACCTTTACAGCTCTGAAATCTGACTTGCTGAAAGTATCGAAATCAACAAATTCCTCAAATAAAGGCTCTACCTTTACCTTGGAGAAGTCGATAACTTCTTCTTTCTCCGGTGCTGCTGTGGAAGTGCTGTTTTCTGACTTAGTAGATTTCTTATCAGCGTCCAGTGACTTCATTGTCGGGAAGAGCAGCACGTCGCGGATGGCCTCAGCTCCTGTCAGAAGCATGCACATACGGTCGATACCGAATCCGATGCCACCTGTCGGCGGCATACCGATCTCCAGTGCGTTCATGAAGTCTTCATCTGTTGTGTTGGCCTCATCATCACCCTGTGCAAGCAGTTCTTCCTGGGCTTTGAAACGTTCTCTCTGGTCGATCGGGTCATTCAGCTCGGAGTAAGCATTTGCCATCTCCCATCCATTCATGAAGAACTCGAAACGCTCTACATACTCCGGATTCTCCGGTTTTTTCTTCGTCAGCGGAGAGATCTCAACCGGATGATCCATAACGAATGTCGGCTGAAGCAGGTGCTCCTCTACATACTCCTCAAAGAAGAGGTTCAGGATATCACCTTTTTTATGTCTCTCTTCAAACTCGATATTATGCTCTTTCGCAAGTTCTCTTGCCTGCTCCAGAGTCTTAACTTCATTCCAGTCAACGCCTGCGTACTTCTTCACAGCGTCAACCATTGTGATACGCTCGAACGGCTTGCCGAGATCCATCGGGATTCCCTTGTATACGATCTGTGTTGTTCCAAGCACTTCCTGTGCAACGAAACGATACAGGTTCTCTGTCAGATCCATCATGCCGTGGTAATCGGTAAATGCCTGGTAAAGCTCCATCAGAGTGAACTCCGGGTTATGTCTTGTATCAAGACCCTCATTACGGAATACACGTCCGATCTCATATACCTTCTCAAGTCCTCCGACGATCAGTCTCTTCAGGTACAGCTCCAGGGAAATACGAAGCTTCAGATCTTCGTTCAGGGCATTGAAATGTGTCTCGAACGGTCTTGCTGCTGCTCCGCCTGCGTTCTGTACAAGCATTGGAGTCTCAACTTCCATGAATCCTTCTCCGCTTAAGTATTTACGGATCGCGCTGAGGATCTTGGAACGTTTAATAAAGGTATCTTTCGACTCTGTATTCATGATCAGGTCTACATATCTCTGACGATAACGTGTATCGACATCTGTCAGGCCGTGGAACTTCTCCGGGAGAATCTGTAAGCTCTTGGAGAGGAGTGTCACCTTCTCTGCATGGATCGAAATCTCACCTGTTCTTGTCCGGAAAACAAATCCTTCTACTCCAAAGATATCACCGATATCGGATTTTTTAAAATCAGCGTAAGACTCTGTTCCGATCGCATCTCTTGCAACGTATACCTGGATGCTTCCCTGTAAATCCTGGATATTGCAGAAGGATGCCTTGCCCATGACTCTCTTGAACATCATACGTCCTGCAATTGCCACATGGATCGGGCTGGCGTCCATGATATTTCTTCTCTCTTCGTAATCCTTCTTCAGAGCTTCTTTCGCCTGCTCCTCATCCATTCCCTCTACGTTCGGCTCCTGGTGATCTTTTAACAGCTCAGCCTCATGTGCCTCGTAAAGACTTTTCACTTCAAGTGAATGATGTGTCTGATCGAACTTTGTAATCTGGAACGGGTCTCTTCCGTTCTGCTGCAGCTCTGCCAGTTTTTCGCGGCGAACCTTCAGTAAGTGGTTAATATCCTGTTCCTGTGTCTGCTGTGCCAATCTCTTCACTTCCTTTTCTTTGTATTTTTATTAGATATTTCTCTGAATGGAAAGTACCTTGTACTGCATAATTCCAGCCGGTGTCTCTACATCGACAACGTCATCTTTGTGTGCGCCGATCAGAGCTTTTCCTACTGGGGACTCGTTGGAAATTTTTCCTTCCAGGCTGTTTGCCTCGGTGGAACCAACGATCTGGAACTCGATCTCCTCGTCATACTCCAGATCCAGTACATCTACTTTGCATCCGATGTTGATCTTATCAGAATCTACTTCATCCTCAACAACAACCTCTGCGTTTTTCAGGATTTTTTCGATCTCTTCGATTCTTGCCTCGATGTCACGCTGCTCGTCTTTTGCTGCATCGTACTCGGCGTTCTCGGAAAGGTCTCCCTGCTCTCTCGCTTCTTTGATTTTACCAGCGATCTCTCTACGTTTGTTTACTTTGAGGTCATGAAGCTCGTCCTCCAGTTTTTTCAGGCCGGCATAGGTAAGAATCGTTTTTTTCTGTTCCATTGTTATACACCCTTTCTATCGTTTCTGTTCTATACAGTCATATCTGATTTTATTCCATAAGCTGGCCGGAAATTCACCGTTTTTTCGGTCATTCCGGCTGAAATAAGGATAGACTCCGCCTATCCTAACAATTAAAGTAGTATAAAGGATTGCCCGCGGAATGTCAAGGAAAAAAGAAGCCGCAGGAAGGATTTTCTTCTGCACAAATCCCGCCTGCGGCTCTCACTTATTTTTCTGTATTATTTCCTGTCAGCACTTTTTTCTTCCAGTTTCCTCTTTTATAGAAGATATACGTCAGAAGTGCACCCATGCACCAGCTTACCAGAAGGGAAATCCAGAGTACCTGGTATCTTCCGTTCGGCAGCTCCGGCGTTCTTGTCAGGAATGCCAGTCCATATGCCAGCGGCACACGAATGACAACGGTCACAATCATGGAGATCCACATCGGGGTCGTGGTGTCTCCGGCTCCGCGCATCACACCGGAAAGGGACTGCGTAACCGCCATTGCCACATATCCGACTGCCAGAATCTTCATCATATTGGCACTCAAAGTTACCAGCTCTGCGGTATTCGTAAAAATTCCCATCAGATGATGACCGAAAATCACAATAGCAAGGGTAATAACGGCGGATGTTCCGACCGCAATCAGGGTTCCCTGTTTTGCACCTTTCTCTACGCGGTCCATGCGGCGTGCACCGACATTCTGTCCGGCGTATGTCGTCATCGCGGTTCCGAACGAGAAGTTCGGCATCATCGCAAATCCATCGACACGCATGATGATAACGTTCGCTGCGATGACCATTTCACCAAAGCTGTTGGTCAGCGACTGTACGATGACCATCGCCATCGAGAAGATCGCCTGGTTAATACCGGACGGCAGTCCGAGGCGAATAATCTCCATCGAATACTCTTTTTTCATTTTCAGATATTTCGGCCGGAAATCAAAAATCTCCGTCATGCGCATCAGACGCCAGATGCAGAGAATTGCAGAAATCGCCTGCGCGATGACTGTCGCATAGGCAACACCGGCAACGCCCATGTTGAGCTGGGAAACGAAGACGATATCCAGCACAATGTTGATCACGGTAGCCACCAGCAGATAAATCAGCGCCGAAATCGAATCGCCGAGTCCGCGGAGGATACCGCACAGAATGTTGTAATACGCACTTCCAGCGCAGCCCACCATCAGGATCACAAGATACGAGGTACACCAGTCGATGATGGAATCCGGCGTTTTCAGCATTTCCAGCAGCGGCCTGGAAAGGACGGCTCCCAGAATCATAATGATGACCGCAGAAATCGCTGTCAGCGTGATGCAGTTTCCGATCGTCATCGAAAGTTCTTCTCTCTGTTTTGCTCCGAAATACTGCGACACCATAACACCAGCGCCGACGGAAATTCCGACGAACAGTACCAGAAGCAGGTTTAAGATCGGGCTGGCGCTTCCAACTGCGGCAAGCGCGTTGTCCCCGACGTATTTTCCAATTACAATACTGTCAACCGTGTTGTAGAGCTGCTGGGCAATGTTGCCGATCAGCATGGGAATCGTAAAAATTACAATCTTCTCCCACGGTTTTCCCACCGTCATGTCGGACGGCGCGAAAAGTTCTTTGATAGTCATACGCTACACTCCCTCTTTTGTATTTATTTTTTACCCAATACCCTGAATATCATTATAACACATAAAAAAGCACCCACGATATATCAATATTGGCATATCCTAGGTACTTTTTTGACTTGTTTTATGGACTTGTTTTACGGAACTGTTATCCGCGTTCCCACTCGTTCAGCATCTGCTCGAGTTCCTGCAGGCTTTCCACCTGATTGATCGCCGCGCGCAGCTTTGCCGAGTGCGGGAATCCCGCCGTGTACCACGCAACGTGCTTGCGCATCTCGCGGATGCCGATCGTGCCGCCTTTGTATTCCACCTGCATTCTCGCATGGCGGAGCATCATCTCTTTGACCTCGTGCTGGGTCGGCTTTGCAAGCGTCTCGCCCGTCTTTATATAATGAAGAATCTGCCCGAAAATCCACGGATTTCCTTCCGCGCCGCGGCCGATCATGATGCCGTCGCAGCCCGTCTGCTCCACCAGCGCCTCGGCACTCGCAGCATCCACGACATCACCGTTTCCGATGACCGGAACCGAAACAGCCTCTTTCACCTGACGTATGATATCCCAGTCAGCCTTTCCGGAATAAAACTGCGCTCTCGTTCTTCCGTGCACCGCAATTGCGGCAACGCCGCAGTCTTCCAGAATCTTCGCAATCTCAACGGCATTCGCCGACTCCTCGTTGAATCCCTTGCGGATTTTGACCGTCACCGGCTTTTTCACTGCTTTTACCATATTGGTCACGATTTTCCGCACCAGCGCCGGATCCTTCATCAGTGCGGAGCCCTCGCCGTTGTTGACAACCTTCGCCACCGGGCAGCCCATGTTGAAATCGAGAATGTCAAACGGCCGGTCCTCGATCTGCGCGGCAATCTGCCCCAGAATCTCCGGATCGCTGCCGAACAGCTGCAGTGACACAGGATGCTCGCCCGGATGAATCGTCATCAGATCCTCGGTGTTTTTGTTCTTATATAAAATCGCTTTCGCGCTCACCATCTCCATGCAGATGAGACCCGCGCCCTGCTCCTTGCAGAGAGTACGGAACGGCAGATCCGTCACGCCTGCCATCGGCGCAAGCACAAGCTGGTTCGGCATTTCCACATTTCCGATTTTCAGCGGCGGCATTGTCTGGAGCGTCCGTTTCTTATTTTCCATCCGGCTTCTCTCCGTCCTCTTCTGCTAATGCCTCCTCCGGCACTTCTTCGCCGAGGAAAAAGACACGGTAATACAACTCCAGAGATTCCAGCAGATCCTTTTTCTCCTCCTGATACTGCTTGATGCGCAGCGCACCGCCGATCTCATCGTACATGGCATCCGCATCTACGGCCTCTGTCTCGAACTGCAGACTGCCGTCGCTGTCAAACCACATGGTAAAAATGCCGCCGATTTCCACGGTGAACATCACGCACATGATGTGAAGCTCGTCCTGCACCGACTGCGGCAGGGATGCAAAATCCTGGTTAAAATAATATTTCTGCTCATAGGCACTTGCTCCGCAGAGCACTACTTTTTCATTATCTGAATACATGATTTTTCCTTTCCTGATTTAAATCTTTATACGTAACTGTACAGCCCGCGCACCGAAACCTCGCCGGAACGCACTTCGACAACCGTTCCGTCCTCTTTTCTTACACGCAGCTCACCCGTCGGCGTAATGCCGAGTGCCACGCCCTCGAACGGCTCTTTCGGATCGAGTACGCGCACCGGCTGGTCTTTGTTGGCAAGCACTGCCTCATACTCTTCCTGCAGCGAGGAGAGATCCCCTGCCTCCAGGAATTTTTCATAGTCTGTCTCAAACGCTTCCAGCACCGCGGCAACCACTTTCGCACGGTTGACCGGATGCCCCATTTCAATCGCAAGGGATGTTGCAATCTCGGCGATTTCATCCGGGAACTCGGTCTGGTTCACATTGATTCCCGTTCCGATGACCACGTAGTTGATGTAATCAATCTGCGCACTCATCTCTGTCAGAATGCCGCAGAGTTTTTTCCCATTCAGCACCGCATCGTTCGGCCACTTGATTTTTGTATCTACGCCGAGCGCACGCTGTACGCCCTGTACCACGGAAAGGCCCATCACGATCGTCAGCATCGGCGCTTTTGACGGTTCAAGATCCGGGTAAAGCAGAATCGACATCGAAACCGAGGTTCCCTCCGGCGATTTCCAGACTCTTCCGCGGCGGCCTTTTCCGGCGGTCTGCGTCTCAGCCGTCGTCAGTGTGCCGTTCGGCGCACCCTCCTCTGCCAGTCGCTTCGCCCAGGTATTCGTCGAATCCACCTCATGGCTGTAGTAGACGGTCTGTCCGACGTATTTTGTATGGGTACGGCTCTCAAGCTCATCCTTTGTCATCAGATCCGGCTCGTTCAGCAGGCGGTATCCCTTATTCTGTACTGCCTCGATCTCGTAACCCTCTTCTTTTAACTGATTCATGATTTTCCACACGGCGGTGCGGGAAATTCCGAAATGTTCGCATAAATCCTGTCCGGAAACATTTTCCCCGGATTCCCGCAGAAGGCGCAGTGTCTCGGCTCTCTTATTTTCCAGCATATCTATTTCACACTCCTCGTGTTTTTTCGCGTAAACACACAGCAGCGCCGCGGAAGACCTGCTCCGCAGCGCTGCTGTGCGTGTTTCTTCGTTATTCTATTATACACAGTCTCTTCTAGTTTTTCCACCCAAAAGTTTATGCGCCGAGGGTTGCTGCCATCACAGCTTTGATCGTGTGCATACGGTTCTCTGCTTCCTCGAAGACTCTCGACTGTGCGGACTCGAATACCTCATCGGTAACTTCCATCTCATCCAGTCCGTAGCGGTCGTGGATCTCTTTTCCGATCTTCGTTTTCAGATCGTGGAAGGACGGCAGGCAGTGCAGGAATACAGCGGTATCTTTTGCATTTGCCATTGCTTCTTTTGTGACACGGTACGGAGTCAGATCGTTGATTCTCTCCTCCCATACGCTGTCCGGCTCACCCATGGATACCCATACATCGGTGTAGATGACATCGGCATCTTTTGTTCCTTCTTTTACATCTTCCGTCAGTGTGATGGTTGCGCCGCTCTCCTTTGCGTACTCCTCACACTGTGCCACGAGCTCTGCGTTCGGGAAGTATTTCTTCGGTGCGCAGGCTACAAAATCCATACCCATCTTTGCGGATGCAATCATCAGGGAATTTCCCATGTTGTAGCGGGCGTCGCCCATGTAAACGAGTTTGATGCCTTTTAAGTGGCCGAACTCTTCCTGAATCGTCAGCATATCGGCGAGCATCTGGGTCGGATGATATTCGTTAGTCAGTCCGTTCCATACCGGAACTTTGGAATATTTTGCCAGCTCTTCTACGATCTCCTGACCGAATCCACGGTACTCAATTCCCTCGTACATTCCGGCAAGTACACGGGCGGTATCTTTGATGCTCTCTTTTTTGCCGATCTGGGAACCGGTCGGATCAAGGTATGTTGTTCCCATGCCGAGGTCATGTGCGGCTACTTCGAAGGAACAGCGGGTTCTGGTGCTGGTTTTCTCGAAGATCAGCGCAACGTTTTTGCCGCGCAGGGTATCCACCGGAATGCCTTTCTTTTTCTTATCTTTCAGCTCTGCGGACAGGTCCAGCAGATAGGAAATCTCTTCCGGGGTAAAATCCTTTAATGTCAGAAAATCGCGTCCTTTTAAATCCATGGTGTGTTCCTCCTTGTATATCTGCATGTCATGTATTTTTATAACTTAAGATGGTTTCTATTATGAAACAGGCAGGCTCATCTGTCAAGAGGAACCTGCCTGTTTTTTGCATTTTATTGCATATTATTCATTATATATGCATGTTTATTCACTTTTGTTGTATATTTCCCATACTGGAAATTTTCTTATTTTGCTGCTTTTTCTGCCGGCGCTTTCTGCTCTTCCACGATTCCTTTGAATGTGGTAGCCAGACTTGCCAGGCCCTGCAGATCGGATGGAACAACGATCTTGGTCGCTTTTCCGTTTGCCAGAACACCGAGTGCCTCAAGGCTCTTTAAGGTAAGAACGGCATCATCGGCACCTGCCTCTTTGATGGCGCGGATACCGTCGGCGTTTGCCTTCTGCACTTTGAGGATTGCCTCCGCCTGGCCTTCTGCCTCGCGGATTCGTTTCTCTTTTTCTGCCTCTGCACGAAGGATGGCTGCCTGTTTCTCTGCCTCTGCATCAAGGATTGCGGACTGTTTTTTACCTTCTGCAACGAGGATCGTGGATTTTTTCTCACCTTCTGCGATCAGGATCGCTTCACGGCGTTCACGCTCTGCCTTCATCTGTTTCTCCATGGCTTCCTGAATGGCTGCCGGAGGCATGATGTTTTTCAGCTCGACACGGTTTACTTTGATGCCCCACGGGTCTGTTGCGATATCAAGCGCTGCCTGCATCTTCGTGTTGATGATCTCACGGGAAGTCAGCGTCTCATCGAGTTCCAGATCTCCGATGATGTTTCGAAGTGTTGTTGCGGTCAGATTTTCAATCGCCATCAGCGGATTGACAACACCGTAAGCGAACAGCTTCGGGTCGGTAATCTGGAAGAATACGACGGTATCGATCTGCATCGTTACGTTATCTTTTGTGATCACCGGCTGCGGCGGGAAATCCACCACCTGCTCTTTTAAGTTGACGCGGATTGCCACGCGCTCAATAAACGGAACTTTAAAATGAAGACCAGTTGCCCAGGTACCCTTATACTTTCCAAGACTTTCTACTACGTAAGCACTTGCCTGCGGCACGATCTTCACGCACGATGCTGCGATGAACAATACGATAATCAGAAGCACAATCAATAAAATTCCTGCAACTCCCATACCACTCATGATTCATTTCCTCCTTCTTTTTCTTTGACCTTTACGATCAGCTTGACGCCTTCCACACGGAGCACCTCAACAACGGCATCCGCTGGAATCGTTCCTCCTTCGTTTTCCGTTCGTGCGGTCCAGATATTTCCGCCCAGCGAAACCTTTCCGGTTCCCGCCAGATTAGAAATTTCCTCCGTCACAATTCCTTCCATGCCGATCACACGGTCCACGTTCGTTTTCAGCGTATCCTTACTCAGAAAGCGAACGGCCAAGGGACGTGTAAAAATCAGAAGCACCAGCGATACAATAAGAAAGCCGGCCATCTGGATCCCCAACCCGGCCCCGCACATGGCAGCAATCAAAGCAACCAGCGCCCCGCCTGCAAACCAGATCGTCGCAAGCCCAAGCGTCGCCGCCTCAATCACCAGGAATACGATAAGCGCAATCAGCCAGTAAACTGCAAATTCCATGCATTTCCTCCCCCTTTCTGAAGAATTAGCTGTTGGGTTTATCATACTATATCGTTGTAAAAATAACAAGCGAAGTACAAAACATTCAGAAAAAAGAAAGATTTGTCAGGATTTTAAAAATTTCGCAGTAAAAAAGTACATTGTTTTCAAATGTATTTATTACCTTTTTCTGTGTGTATCTAAATTTAATTAAAATCGTAATATTTTTAGTCCGAATCTATTGACATTTGCGGGATTTTTCTTCTATAATGAAAACTGTAACCAATAGTATTTTAGCGAGAAAAGGACTTGATTATACATGACAAAACTTTACAAAAAACCCGTTATTTCTATTGATTCCGGAATGGCTGAAGGTGTTTATGCAGCAAGCGGTGCAGCACAGGGAACGCTGAATGTTGCTTATTACGGTGCCTGGGATAAATGGGCGGCCGGTGGAAAAGGTCTGGCACAGGCCAACTGGTCGGATATTTCCGGTACCATCACCTTGAACATCACCTTCAATGACACGATTGATGATCTGGAAACTGATGATGCATCGGTACAGAAATCCTGGTCTGGAAAAACTGCTACTCTGACTTTTGCAAGCACAGTAACCAATCCACTGACCATCGGAATTCACATCAATCATGGAACCAGCATCTACGATCTGCAGATGACTGGATTTGACTATTCCGTAAACTAAGGAACGGCAATACTTTTTATATAGATAGAAGTGTTGTACAAACTATGCGAAACACGCTCTGCGAGTTTCTCAAGTTATCGCGGCAGTCGCCAAGGTCTCGTGCAAGCGCGGACTTTGGCTCGTTGCCCGCGCAAATCAAATCAGCAGCCGGAAGAGGCTGCGGAAGGGGTGAAGAAAATGAGTAAATATGTAAAACCTGTAATTTCTCTTGACGAGGGAATGGCAGAAGGTGTTTATGCTGCAAGCGGTGCTGGATGTTATACTGTAAAAGCTTACATTCATCAAACACCTGAAGTTGGACGCGAGGATTATCGTATTCAGGTAGATGGTAAACATAATGCCGATCACACGACTAATTCTCAGACATTAACCCTTACTTTCAACCAGGAAGTTACATATGTTAGTTCTAATGGTGAGCTTGTTGGTTCTGGAACAGGCTTCTCTATTTCAATCCAGTACTCCTATTGGAACAATCAGACTGACAACATTGGCTTAGGCGATGTTGTTGTAACGGCTGGTTCTGGTCTTGCAATTACAAATGCAGTACTTACTGACAACAATTACAATGGCTAACACCCTATCAAAAAGGGGCTGTCGCACTAACGTGCGGTAGCCCCTTTGCTATTCCCAACACAAAACG
>CAVBNJ010000054.1:0-11545 GCA_963596755.1 bacterium | reverse complement strand
CAATTTAGCTGATGTAATCAACGGTTACGTGAGAACCTACTTCCGGCTGATTTTCAGTATCATTGGAAACGGTGATGGAACCGTCGCGGATACCAGCCAGTACGGTTTCATACTGATCCTGTGTGAAAGTTGTGAATCCCCAGGACTCGGAATCAGTAGGAAGGCCGATGTAATCTCCGTCTTTCAGACCAAGCTGCTGAGATGTTCCGCCAAGTTCAGAGAAGTTTCCGCTGAAGTAAGAATCCAGAGCGTTGTTGATTGCGCTTGGAAGACCTTTCATAGCGGAAGTCAGGCAGCGCTCGCCGATTTTAGAACGCTGGTCAACGTCTACACCGATAACTTTTCCGTCGTGTGTCTCAGCTGCATCCAGAGCAGATGTCCAGATACCGCCGCCGCAGGCGAATACAACCTGTGTTCCGTCTGCATACCAGCCCTCCATACGAGCGGTGATGGAGTCATCGCCGTAGAACTGGCCGCCGTAGTAATATTTTACGTTTACATCTACGCCGTCTTCTTCAGCTGCAGCGTTGATACCCTGTACATAACCGTAACCGAAACGGATAACGGCCGGAACAGCGATACCGCCGAGGAAACCAAGGCTTGTGTAGCCGTCTTTTACAGCTGCGTATCCAGCCAGGTAGCCGGCCTGCTCTTCTTCGAAGGAGCAGATGTATACGTTCTTTCCAAGATCAACAGCGTCGCCGCTTAAGTTTACGATATCACCTTCGGTAACATCAACTGCGATGAAGGTTACATCCGGATAAGTGTCCTGCTCTTCAGCGATGGCAGGTCCGAACAGATAACCAGGCATTACAACAACAGTAGCGCCCTCAGAGATTGCAAGGTCGATGGAGTTGATACGCTCCTCGTCGGTGTCATCTGCCGGTTTGTAGTATTCGTACTCGATACCGTTTGCATCGCCGTAGTCACATACGGTTTCCCATGTGATCTGGTTGAAGGACTCATCGGTGATGTCTCCGGAGTCAGTGATCATAGCGATCTTCTCGGAAGAGTTGTCTTTTTTCTCTCCGTCGTCTGCTGCTGCAGAAGAGGAAGATGCTGAGGATGCTGTGCTTGCGGAATCAGCTCCGGTGGATGCGTCTGAGGAAGAGGATCCGTTGGAGGAACCACAGCCTGCGAGTGCGGCAGTTGTCATAGCAGCTGCAAGCAGTACACTTACTACTTTCTTTTTCATAATAGTATTCTCCTTTCGGTGGGTGGGTAGGTACAACGTTATTGGCTCTGTTTTTTCCATGGGCGGAAGAAACAGAGCCGCGTGTATAGCTACATTATAATATAAAAGAAAAAAGTATGTCAAGTACAGGAAAAACTGCGTGAAATCAACTACAGATCTGTGTAAGAACCGGAAATTCTTCGGATAATGGCGTTGGATCTTGCATAAATTTCTTCCGGGTCAAAGCCGATGCGGAATTCGCCGTTTTCGTAGAGAATTTTACCGTTTACCATAGTCAGTTTTACGTTCTGTTTGCTGCCGCTGTAAACGAGGTTTTTGACGAGATTGTTCTCCGGCTGCATGTTCGGCTGATGCAGGTCAATCATGACGAGATCCGCCTTTTTGCCGACGGCGAGACGGTCGCAGTTATCGAGCTGCATTGCGTGTGCGCCGCCTGCAGTTGCCATGTAGAGAATAGCGTCGGCCGGGATGCCTGCGGCGTCCATCTCGCGGACTTTGGAAAGGCCGGTGGTCAGGAACATTTCGCGGAACATGTCGAGGCAGTTGTTGCTGGCCGGTCCGTCGGTGCCGATAGCAAGGTTGATGCCGTTATCGTAAAAACGTTTCAGCGGGCAGATGCCGGAGGCGAGCTTCAGGTTCGAGGCAGGGTTGGTGACTGCGGTCAGTTTCCGGTCGCGGAAGATTTCAAAATCGCGGTCCTCCATCCAGACGCAGTGGTAGCCGCCGCCTCCGTACTGGAACATGCCAAGTTTTTCCATGAGCTGTGTCGGGGTGAGTCCCCAGCGTTCTTTGCAGCCCTCGACTTCGCTTTTTGTCTCAGCGTTGTGTGTCCAGACAGGAGAATGGTATTTCTGCGCAAGTTTTGCAACGGCTTCGAGAAGCGGTCCGCCGGTCGTGTATTCGGCGTGGAAGCCGATCAGGTACGAGGTGCGGTCGGAGAGCGCATTGACGTAGTTGTACATTTCCTCGAGGATTTCCGGGCTGTCGACGAAGTTGTTGAGACCGCTGGTAAGGACGGTACGGAATCCGGTGTCGACGGTGGCGGCGATGCTGTTTTTCTGCTGCACGTACATGTCAAAATTGGAGGTGATGCCGCTCGTCAGGTACTCCATGATGCCGAGAATGTTGAGCCAGTAAACGTCGTCCCCGGCGAGTTTTGCTTCGTTCGGGAAGACCTGGCGCTCCAGCCATTCGTGGAGCGGGAGATCGTCCGCGTAGGAGCGGAGGAAGGTCATCGGGGTGTGCGTATGCGCATTTTTGAAGCCTGGGATCAGAAGATTGCCGCGGGCGTCGATTTCACGGTCGAAAACGGGAGCCTGGGCAGCGTCTGCTTCGGCAGCTGCCGGTCCGATATGACTGATGGTGTCGCCGGTGACGTGAAGTTCACCTTCGGTGACGGAAAAATGGTTCTCGTCGTCGAGGACGAGGATTTTGGCGTTGTAGAAACGGGTATTCAAAAAAATGTCTCCTTTATTTTGTGTAATGATTTCCTGATTTACAGAGTTTTTGCGATCTCCTCGATCGTTGTGGCTACGAGCTTTTTAAACTGCGGAGCAACAGCATCAGCCGCTTCCTGTACTTCTGCGTGGCACAGCGGCTGCGGGGAGATACCGGCTGCGAGGTTGGTGATGCAGGAAATACCGATCACACGCATGCCCATATGGCGGGCTGCAATGGCTTCACATGCGGTGCTCATGCCGACAGCGTCTGCGCCGAGGGTGCGGCACATCGCGATTTCCTGCGGGGATTCGTACTGCGGGCCGGTGAGCTGCAGGTAAACGCCTTCCATCAGGTTGATGTCGAGATTGGCTGCGGCTTTGCGTGCGATTTTCTGGAACTCAAGATCGTAGATCTGGCTCATATCCGGGAAACGGGTGCCGAGCTCGTCGATGTTCGGTCCGATGAGCGGGGACGGTACGAAGCAGGCGATCTGGCCGGTCAGCAGCATCAGGGAGCCAGGTTTTGTACCCTGTTTGATACCGCCGGCAGCATTCGTTAAGAACAGCGCTTTTGCGCCCATCAGCTTCATCAAGCGGGTCGGGAGAACGACGTCGGTCATCGGATAGCCTTCATAATAATGAACGCGGCCCTGCATGCAGACAACCGGGACATCGCCGATGTAGCCGAAGATAAAACGGCCGGCGTGGCCCGGAACGGTGGAAACCGGGAAACCTTCGATGTCGTGGTAGTCGAGGGTGGCGGTGACGCGGATGTCGTTGGCGAAATCACCAAGGCCCGAACCGAGGATCAGTGCGACTTCCGGCTGGAAATCGATCTGGGAACGGAAACTTTCGTAGCATTTCATCAGCTTTTCGTAAACGGGATTTGGGGTATTGCTCATAAGAAAAACCTCCTTAGTATAATATATTTTTCTGTTTTGGGATCTTTTTCATTCCGTTTTTCAGAGAAGAAAAGCCTGCCACAGAGATGTGAGTCCCGGAGGCAGGCTTTCCTTTTGCCAAGCAGGTCGAAAATTGGTCCAGTGGACCAATTTCGATCGAAAAAAGATCATCTGGTGATTCTATTGTAGTATAGAAAGCGGGGAAAAGCAACGGTTTTCAGTCATCAAAGATGTTGAGGTGCTGCTTCATAATATTTCCCAGCCATTCGATGACCGGACCGAGGGTGATAACCATCAGCACGGTGACAATGCCGAGCTTTCCGCCGAGCAGAACAGCGATTGCGGTGACAACAAAGTCGTAGACAATGCGGATCACGCGGAAGGAAACGTTCGGCAGATGGGTGGAGATGATGAACGATACCGCGTCGTACGGTGCAGTTCCCATATCAACATCCATATAGAAGGATGCGGCGAGGATAAACAGGATCAGTGCCGGAATCAGAACGGCGATGCGCACGCCCATCGAGGTAAAAAGATCCGCCGGAAGGACTTTTGCCCAGATCCAGGAGAAAAAGTCGATGGAATATCCGACGAGAAACATGTTCGCGAGGGTTCCGAAGCCTAAATTTCTGCCGCCGAACACGATAACGAAGATGAGCAGGACGGTATTGAAGAGTGCCTGCCAGTTTCCGATGCTGATGCCGAGGCGGGTGGAGATGGTTTGGTTTAACAAGGTACATGGATCGGTGCCGAGATCGACGAGAAGCAGCCATGAGAGCGCAAAGCCCATCAGGATGACGGCAGCGATGACCAGAATCAGGCGGGTCCAGAAATGTTTCTTCTGGAAAAAGCCCTGAATGATTTCTTTCATAGTATGAAGTTCCTCCCTGTAATTTATGCTTGTTTTTCCCAGAAAAATCTCCGCCGTTTTCTGCCCGGCGGAGATTTGACCGTTTCTGTTATTTTAGTATATTTTTTCCGAAATGTAAACTGTTTTCTTTTATAAATGTTAACTTAATGTTCATAAAAATGGTGAACAAGAAATGAACATAAATTAACGCGAAAGATAAAATGGAGAAATTACGTTCATTTATAAATTAACAAAATGAACACGCAGACAAAACAACATTTGCGCGTTCTGTGGCACGTCCGCGCAGGACGGACAGGGTTAAAAAAGGATCAAAACATACGGATATACGAATCATCGCTATAAAACAAGCTCCACATTTTTGCCAAATACTTCGCGGTACAACTGTTCCCGTTCCACGGTGATCAGCCGCTCGACCTGCTGCTGGAGCTGTTCGCTGTCGAAGAGCTGTACGAGATCCGGGTTGAACATGCGGCCTGCGTTGCAGTGAAGATCGGCGAGCATATCCGCAAAATTCTTGCCGGAACTGTAGGCGCGTCCGACGGAATCCGTTGCCGCATCGAGACAGTCGGCGCAGGTGAGGATCTGGTAGAGGATCGCGTTGTCGTTGCCCTTGTAGGTATATTCGCGCGGATAACCGCCTTTTTCGTCATACCAGAGGTGGTGGTAGAGTGCCGCCTCAGCGTAAGGGCGTGTGGAATCCCATTTATTCAGCAATTCGTAGCCCATCTGCGGGTGAAGGCGGATCAGGTCAAATTCTTCGTTGAACAGCGCGCGGGCGAAGAGGTTGATGGTGTCCAGAAAATAGAGTTTTCCGGCGTCGTGGAACATGCCGCAGTAGAAGAGAAACTCGCGGGTTTCGGCGATAGAAGCGTGCACTTCTTCCATGGTTTCGCAGCCGTTGACGTACAGCAGCAAGTCCGGATTTTCGCGGTAGAGTTCATCGAGGATGGCAAGCGAGATTTTCGTTACCATGCGGCAGTGGACGTAGAGCGTCGGCTGCGTTGCGGCCAGAATATTTTCATAATACTGGCGGAACGGGATGCCGCCGGTAAGCTCGATGTAGGAGTTCATGATGTAGCTGGTGAAGCGCTGCATGCATTCATAAGCACCTTTGTCGCGGGAATTCTTGATATATTCGAAGGATTTGCGCTGGCCTTCGAGCAAAAATAAGCGGCAGGTATCGGTCCATTCCGGGCGGGCTTCGCAGAGCCAGAAGGTGTAGAGCACCGGGAGCAGGTTGTTTTCCACGTTCATCCAGTCGTACTGCGTCGGGTCGGCGCCGTTCAGCCAGTTAACGTAGGTGTCCAGCATCTCGGAAATCGAAATTTCGCCGAGATAGCCCTGAATCGTGTGCAGAGTTCCGAGGAGTGTTTCTTCGTTCTGGCGGAAATTTTTGTTTTCTCTGGCGTAGGCGAGGGCGTTTTCGGCGGCTTTTTTGAGGTGGAGCAGAATGTCCTCGGGAACTTTATTCCAGTATAAATATTCATCGACAAGGGAGAGGTAGGAGTTTGCGGAAAACTCCTCAAACTCAAAATCAATCTCCGGTGCAGCGGCCCGGATCTGCGGATCGCGGACGATCTGCAGATATTCCTCATAACAGACGATCTGTCTGCGGACCATTTCTTCATCATAGTAAAGACGCTCATAAATAGAAGGACGGAACAGCAGCGTTCCCAGCAGATTTTCCTGGGCATCTTTCGAAAGACGGGCGAAGAGTTCCGCATTCTGTGTGAGATTTTTTGCGGTTTCCGCCGCCTCGATGGACACGCTGCGGTAGATATCGTTCAGTTTATTCGTCGCGCGGCCTTTATCGGAACCCTGGATCACGTTGTAGCCGACGGTTACGACCTTGAAAATACAGAAGATATATTCCTCGAGAACGGATTCATCACCGATTTCCTCATACTGTTTTTTATCATAATAGTAGAGATCCCGCAGAATCAGCCAGGCAAGCTGCACATCCACCATCTCCAGCGTCCGCGTATTCGCCAGCGCGCGGGCAAAATCCTTGAATTCTTCCAGATCCTCTTTTGTGAGCTTATCCACATGCTTCAAAGGCCGAAACACATCCCGGTCCAGAATCTTCTTATTTTCTGCGAGCAGAACCTTGATCTTCGCAAAATTCTCATTAAAAAGCCGATAAATCTCCCCAATATGCGCCTCCGTCTCCTCCGGCGGCATCGAAAGCCGCCGAATCTCACGGCTGCGGGTAATATAATCCTCAAACTGCTGTTTCACGTTAAATCCCCATTTCTTATGTGTGGTTGGTTTGCGTTGTGAGTTTGGTGTAAAAAACTCTGATGCGTCCATTATACAATAAGTTGAGGGGAAAAGGGGGCACAAAATGAAAAAATCCCAATCAGCAGATTCTCACAATAGAGAAGCCGTTGACTGGGATTTCTGTGTTTTACGATATGGGGTGATCCTTAGAATACCACTACCAGCAGCATCTTATACTGCTCTTTTCCATACACTGCATGTGGGTGTTTTGCCGGCATGACGATGGACTCGCCTTCGTGAAGTTCGTATTTTACGCCGTCGATGGTGATTTCGCCGGTTCCGTCGAGGCAGGTGACGAAAGCGTCTCCGCCGGACTCGTGGGTGCTGATTTCTTCGCCTTTGTCGAAGGCAAATAAGGTGATGCTGACTGCTTCATTCTGTACCAGTGTCTTGCTGACGATCTGGCCTTCCTGGTATGCGACCTGATCTTTTAAGACCATAACCTGGGCTTTATCGATATTTTTCATGATACTCATAGCTTAAAAACCTCCGTGATAGAATGAGAACGTGTCTGAAAAAGTTTTCCCAGGCACGTTCTAAAAATGTGTGATTAAGATGAGATGACTCATCGGTGTCGGGCGTGTATGGAAATGGAATCTGCATTCCGTTTTTCTGACATGCCCAAATTCAAAGATATTTTTGTCTGAACATATACAGTATACGTGGAAAAATGAAAGAAAGCAAGGGCTTTCGATTATTTTCCGAAAAACAATTCCATATCGTTTTCAACGGTATCGATTCCGGCGATTCCGAAGTTTTCGACCAGAATATTTGTGACAGCAGGACTCAAAAATGCCGGGAGTGTCGGGCCGAGGTGGATGTTTTTCACGCCGAGCGACAGCAGCGCAAGCAGAACGATGACGGCTTTCTGTTCATACCAGGAAATATTGTAGATGATCGGCAGATCGTTGATGTCATCGAGGCCGAATACTTCCTTTAATTTCAGCGCAATCACGGCAAGCGAGTAAGAATCGCTGCACTGACCGGCATCTAGCACGCGCGGAATGCCGTTGATGTCGCCGAGGTTCAGCTTGTTGTATTTGTATTTCGCGCATCCTGCGGTCAGAATCACCGTATCGTTCGGCAGTGCCTGTGCAAAATCAGAGTAATAGCTGCGGCTCTTCGCGCGGCCGTCACATCCTGCCATGACAACGAATTTTCTGATTGCACCGGATTTCACTGCATCAACGATCTGGTCCGCCAGTGCAAGCACCTGTGCATGCGCGAATCCTCCGATGATGGTTCCCTGCTCGAGTTCCGTCGGCGGTGCGCAGTGCTTCGCCTGTTCGATGATCGGAGAGAAATCTTTCGTCCCGCCGATTGCTCCGTCGATGTGTCTGCATCCCGGATAGCCAACGGTTCCGGTTGTGTAAATACGGTTTTTGTAACTGTCCTTCGGCGGCACGATACAGTTCGTTGTCATCAGAATCGGACCGTTGAATGCTTCAAATTCTTCTTTCTGTTTCCACCATGCGTTACCATAATTTCCCTTAAAATGTTCATATTTTTTGAACGCCGGATAGTAATGAGCCGGCAGCATTTCGGAGTGCGTGTAAACATCGACACCGGTGTTCACTGTCTGTTCCAGCAGCATTTCGAGATCGCGCAGATCGTGACCGGAGACGAGGATGCCAGGGCGGGTGCCGACACCGAGATCAACGGCAGTGATTTCCGGACTGCCGTAAGCAGAGGTATTCGCCTCATCGAGCAGTGCCATTCCCTGTACACCGAACGAGCCGGTTTCGAGTGCAAGTGCGGTCAGATCGTCTGCGGAGAGAGCATCATCGAGTGTTGCGGCAAGCGCGCGCTGCAGGAAAGCATCAATCTCATTGTTTTCTTTTAAAAGAACATTGGCATGGCTGGTGTACGCGGCAAGACCTTTCAGCCCGTAGGTGATGAGTTCACGTAAGGAACGGATGTCTTCATTTTCGGTAGAAAGCACACCGACAGTAACAGCCTTTGCGGCAAAATCAGCGGCAGTTCCATTCCAGAGGGCAGCCTCCGGCAGAGCGGAGCGGTCAGCAACTTTGGACAGAAGCGCAGTCTTTGCCGCCAGAGTCGCCTCAATTCGTGCGCGGATTGCATCATCATCAAAGTTTACATTCGTGATGGTAGTAAACAGGTTTTCAATGATGAGATGATTTACGCTGGTTTCCATCGCTTTTCCTTCGCTGCGGAGCTGTGTCGTCACCGCAGAAAGTCCTTTCGTTGTCCAGACCAGCAGATCCTGCAGCGCTGCCGTCTCCGGCTTCTTTCCACAGACACCGGACTGGGTGCAGCCGGAGCAATTGGCAGTTTCCTGACACTGGTAGCAAAACATTTTCTGTTCCATAAACAAGGTTCCTCCTGTAGATGTTTTATCAGAATCGGATCAAAAATCCGAGGGGTTAAGCGCGGTCGGAAAAACAGACCGGCGCGGAGTTTCATAGCTTACACGTACAGAATATCGGAGAAAACGGGAAAAGTATGTGGTTATAACCACGAAAAGATACTTTTTGTGTATATTCGTTTATGAAAAATAAGCATTTGAGTCGATGAAGAAATCGTATTATGATAAACGTAATAAGACACATTTGATAACCGAAACATTTGGGGATGAAGGAGGTTTTTACCATGGACACACGGGAAATTTTACAAAAGGCGATCGAAGCCAAGAAAGACATGGCGATCGAGCTGAATGATCAGATCTGGGCACTTGCGGAGCTTCCGCGCAGAGAGAAAAAATCCGCGGCGCTGCTCTGCGAGGCACTGCGCGCAGAGGGGTTTGCAGTAGAAGAGAATGTCTGCGGCTGTGCGACCGCTTTCGTTGCAAAATTCGGGGAAGGAAAGCCGGTGATCGGACTGCTCGGCGAATACGATGCACTTCCGAATCTGAGTCAGAAGGCAGGCTGCGCGGAGAAAATTCCGGTGACAGAAGGCGCACCGGGCCATGGATGCGGCCATTCGGAGATCGGCACGGGATCGCTTCTGGCTGCGTTGGCAGTGAAAGCGTATCTGGAAGAGAAGAAGTGCAGCGGAACGGTGGTTTATTACGGCTGTGCCGGGGAAGAGGGCAAGGGCGTGAAGCCGTTTATGGCGCGGGACGGCTACTTTGCGGACACGGACTGCGTTTTTGGATGGCATCCGTCCTACTTTACAGGCGTTACGAATTTCCGCCATTATGCGATCAAAAATTTTGAAATTGAATTTCACGGAAAATCCGCGCATGCCGGAGCGGCACCGCATCTGGGACGGAGTGCGCTGGATGCGTGCGAGCTGACGAATGTGGGCTGCAATTATCTCCGCGAGCACATTCCGCAGGATACGCGCCTGCATTACGCATACGTGAACGCCGGAGGCCCGGCTAACAATATTGTGCAGGATCACTGTGTTCTTTCGTACGGCGTGCGTGCGCTCACGCTTCAGACAGTGGACGAGGTGATGGAGCGGGTGAAAAATGTTGCGCGCGGGGCCGCGCTGATGACGGACACGCAGGTGAGCTTCCGCCCGACGATGGGATATTCCGATTTCTTCCAGAACAGCGTCATCGCCGGGATCTGCGACGAGGCAATGACAGAGGTCGGCGGTCCGGCGTGGGATGGGCAGGATTTTGCGCTGGCAAGAAAAATGACAGAGACGTTTGACGCGACGGTAAAGAAATCGTTTGATTCGTATGTGAAAAAGCATTATCCGCGGGAGCAGTGGGAGGAGAAAGAGAAAGATCCGCTGGATACGCAGGTGCGTCACTTTAGACTGGACGAGCCGGTGGAGATCAATTCCGGTTCGACTGATGTGGGTGATGTCGGATATGTGACGCCGACGTCTTACCTCTTTGTATCTACTTTCCCGATCGGTGCGCCGGGCCACTCCTGGTACATGACAAGCTGCGCCGGAAGCAGAATCGGCCACAAGGCACTGGTGACGGCGGGAGAAATTCTGGCGCTGGCGTGCACAAAGGTTTATGAAAATCCGGCACCGCTCGAAGCGGCAAAACAGGAAATGCAGGAAGTCACAGGAGGAACATATCACTGCCCGATGGATGGTGTGGAGTTTGAGGATTAATCTGGAAATTAGATAAAACAGAAAATTTACGCTGCGGAACCGCCTAGAGAGACGGGTGCCGCAGCGTAAATTTGTTTTTGTGAAAGGTAAGAATCCCCTCTTTCTGCATTTTCCCGAGTTCTTTGGAGAGCGCACTCCGGTCGAGGTTCAGATAATCGGCGAGGCCCTGGCGGTCGAAGGGGATCGTGATGGTGTCCGATCCTGCCCTGGCGGCCTGCGCGGACAGATAGACGAGGACGCGTTCGCGGATCGTTTTCGGTGTGGTGCGAAGATACGGTTGGAGAGGGTGAGATTTTTCTGCATGGAAATGCGGAGCATGTTATTGCAAAGCTGCGCCTGCCATGCTGTATCACCATCGGTGGTCTGGTCGAGCTTTCGCAGATCGAAAAACAGAATCGTCGAGGATTCGGCTGCTGTGACATTCACCATCATCGGCTCGCGGCAGAACGCATATGTTTCTGCAAAGACCTGTCCGGGTGTGATTTTGCTTAAAATACTGCGGTTTCCCCAGAGGTCCATATTTTCAATAAAAACACTGCCGGACAGCACAATTCCCATCTCATACACCGTGTCACCCATGTGATAAATGGTCTGATTCTTTTCGAAAAGCCCCATTCGAAGGCATCCGCCTGCCAGCAGCGCCTCCCGGCCCTCCTCCGGGATCCCCCGAAACAGCGGCAGCGAAAACACCTTCTCCGGAAACGGCTGATCAGCCAATGATTTCATACTGCAGCATCTCGTATTTTAAAATACTGCCCTCCATAATCTCCGGCGGCAGAAGCGCGCGGGCTACCAGTTTGGTTTCATTGTCTTCCGG
>CAVBNJ010000053.1:0-11550 GCA_963596755.1 bacterium | reverse complement strand
GGCCTGCTCAGACACCGATGGCCTGACCGTCTTTGACGAAGCATACAGAGTTGGACTGGGTATATTTTAAGGTGATCAGCGCAATTTTCAGATCGCGTTTTGCTTCTTCCGGGATATTTTTGTTCTCGGTTACCACGTTGGACAGCAGCTCATCATCAATTGGGAGCTCCTGGCGGCCCTGCTCAAAGGTAATGCCGAAAACCTGTTTGTGCTCCAGCGGAGCCGGGCGGTAATTCTCATCGATTTTGATCACGCAGTAGTTGCCTTTTTTCTTTGCTTTCAGGATTTCCAGCGCCTCATCGGTGAAGCCAGGAGCGATGACACCGTCGGAAACCTCGCGTTTAATGAGGGATGCAGTATCTTTGTCGCAGACATCCGAAAGTGCGATAAAATCGCCAAAAGAAGACATACGGTCTGCGCCTCTCGCTCTTGCGTAAGCGCATGCCAGTGGAGAAAGCTCTCCCATATCGTCTACCCAGTAGATTTTGCGTAAGGTTTCACTGAGCGGAAGACCGACGGCTGCGCCTGCCGGGGAAACGTGTTTGAAGGAGGTCGCTGCCGGAAGACCGGTTGCTGCTTTTAACTCACGTACGAGCTGCCAGCCATTGAAGGCATCCAGGAAGTTGATGTAGCCCGGGCGGCCGCTTAACACTTCGATCGGAAGCTCTCTGTCATCATCCATGTAAATTCTGGAAGGTTTCTGGTTCGGGTTGCATCCGTATTTTAAAGCTAATTCTTTCATGATTTTCTCCTTTCACAAAACACTGGCTCTCTTATTTATTTTTATTCACGATTCTTGTCTCATACTTGCCGGTTGCGATGTCGATATAGCGTGTGAAGAGGGACACTTTGTTGTCCTCGTTTAAGCTGCTCCAGAGCAGTTCGGTGAATGCGTCGATGTCATCCGGGATCTCGACCGGTTTCGGCTCACCTTCGAAGCTCGGCAGCGGATTGCCGTCGTGCATGTAGGTGTGGATGAAATGGCCCTCACCTGCTACGCAGTTGGCATAGGAGAAGGTGTAGCGGTTGCACTGGGACGGATCGCCGTTGTTGCTCTTTAAGATCGACATTTCGTATCCGTACGTTCCGTTCTCCACGTGCATAACACCGGAAATACGAGGGGTGTAGTTCGGTGCATCCGGCTCAAACTCTCTGCTTCTAAGGGACTCCTCAAAAGTCAGTCCTTTTTCCAGACCATCATATACAGTATCGGTCTGATCTCCGTTTGTCACGATCGTATCATTTCCCAGAACGCGTACCGGTGCGTAGATGATCAGGCTCGGATCTTCCAGCTTTGACGGATCAAACGCCTGTGTGCGGATGCCCTCTCCTTCTTCTACGAATACACGGTTGCGGCTGTTCTGGCTTCTGCCCATAATAAAGTATCCGGCAACGGCTTTTGTTCCATCTTTGGATCTGCCGATCACAATTCCTCTTCCTGGATATGCATTCCCTTTTAATTCCTGTTCCAGTGATACTTTCTTCATCTTCTGTTCTCCTTTTCAAGGTGTTGGAATGGGATTTTCTGTTTTTGGATAAAAAAACAGACCCACTCCCCCAAGCATTCTTCTGCCCAGACGGTCGGCCTCTTCTCGCGCTATACTCCCTGTGGTCATTTCCACTTCCGTCAGTCGTATAACTGCCTTTACCTTAACATGGAAAATCCCGCCTGTCAAGGGACGAAGCGGGATTTTCTCAAGATAAACTTTTTAAAAACCTTCTTTATGACGCTGTTTCCGAAGCTCATACCGGCGTTTTCCGCCCTCCCACTCAGCCTCCTGCTCCGGAGACTCTAAAATGAGTCCTGGAACCGGAACCGCGTGGCCTTCTTCGTCGATCGCCACCATCACCACGTAGGCGCGGTTGATCATTTTACGCATGCCGGTTGCGAGTTCTTCCACGTACGTGTCGACCCGCACCTCCATCGAAGTGCGTCCGACGTACGTCACTCTTCCGATCAGCACGACGGTGTCGTTCAGCAGCGCGGGATGCTTGAAGTTCAAGTTGTCGATGCACGCGGTGGTAATTTCACGTCCGCTGTGGCGGCGTCCCACCAGCCCGGCAAGCTCATCGATCCAGGCGACCAACTGGCCTCCGAACAGACGGCCGTAGCCGTTGATATGGCGGTGCATCAGAAGATACGACTGCTCTGTCTCAGAATCTTTTACGCGTTTCTTTGCCATTTCTTCCATTTTACAATTTTCTCCTTCTTACATCCTGTTTCTGGTTTTCGTTTTTTATACGTTCGCAAGCGCCTGGTCAAGGTCTGCGATGATGTCGTTGACATCCTCAATGCCGACAGACAGACGGATCAGATCCGGCAGAACACCGGCCTCGATGAGCTGCTGGTCATTTAACTGACGGTGGGTATGGCTTGCCGGGTGCAGAACACAGCTTCTCGCATCCGCAACATGCGTTACGATCGCTACCATTTTCAGGCCGTTCGTGAAACGCATTGCGCCGTCTCTTCCGCCCTTTGGTCCGAAGCAGAGAACACCGCACGTTCCGTTCGGCATATATTTTTCTGCAAGTGCATGGTATTTACTGTCTGCAAGTCCGGCATACTCAACCCATGCTACCTTCGGATGGTTTTTCAGGAACTCTGCTACTTTCTCCGCATTTCTGCAGTGACGCTCTACACGCAGATGCAGCGTTTCCAGTCCGACGTTCGTCAGGAATGCATTCTGCGGAGACTGGCACGCTCCCATATCACGCATTAACTGTGCAGTTGCTTTGGTAATATATGCTTTCTTGCCGAATTTCTGGGTATAAATAACACCGTGGTACGATTCGTCCGGTGTGGTAAGACCCGGGAATTTGTCTGCATGCGCATCCCAGTCGAAGTTTCCGGAATCGACAATCGCTCCGCCCATTGCCATTGCATGACCGTCCATGTATTTTGTGGTAGAATGGGTGACGATATCCACACCGAACTCAAACGGACGGCAGTTGATCGGGGTTGCAAAGGTGTTGTCACAGATCATCGGAACGCCGTGCTCATGTGCAAGTTTGACGAACTTGTCAATATCGAGCACAACGCCTGCCGGGTTGGAAATCGTCTCGGCGAAGACAGCTTTTGTGTTCGGCTGAAATGCTTTTTCCAGCTCTTCTGCCGGTGCATCCTGGTCTACGAGTGTTGTCTCGATGCCGAATCGTTTTAACGTAACGGCGAGCAGGTTGGAGGTTCCTCCGTAAACCTTTGCCGCACAGACAACGTGATCGCCTGCCTCACAGATATTGGTCACGGCAAGCATCGTCGCCGCCTGGCCAGAGGATGTGAGCATCGCTGCCACGCCGCCCTCCAGATCACAGATTTTCTGTGCTACAACATCGTTCGTCGGGTTCTGCAGGCGGGAATAGAAGTATCCCTCCTCCTCCAGATCGAACAGTTTTCCCATTTCCTCACTGGTCGAATATTTGAATGTCGTGCTCTGATAAATCGGAAGCACACGCGGCTCGCCGTTTTTCGGCTGCCATCCTCCCTGTACACAGATTGTGTCCTGACTGTATCCCATAATTTTTCTCCCTTCTCCATCGAACTATGAGAAACACGCTCTGCGAGTTTCTCAAGTTATCACGGCAGTCGCCAAGGTTTCGTGCAAGCACGGACTTTGGCTCGTTGCCCGCGTAAAATACCCCCACCCGGGATGCCCCGGGCGAGGGTATCGCTTTTTCCTATTATACCTCTGTTTGTTATTTCCTGCAACTATATGCGTACAGATTTAGGAGAGATATTCATCCACATATTTCTGAATATTGGAAGCGTTTACGATCTTCTGTGCCTGGCCGTCCTCAACGACGAGAAGGGTCGGGGCCTGCATGATGCCGTACTGTGCGGCGAGGTCCGGTTGGCGCTCTGCGTCGATCACCTCATACTGTTCCTCTGCAAGCATCTCTTTTGCCATTTTGCAGTTCGGGCAGGTGCTTGTGGTGAAGAGGTACATGCCGTCTTCCTCGATTTTATCTGCAGCTGCTTTCGGCTCTTCTGTTACGGCTGCCTGCTCTGCCAGTTTTTCTGCGACACCGTAAGATTTCATCTTCTGCTCCGGAGATTTGGAGTGGATAATGTCGTATACGGTTCTGTTCTTGTACTCCTGGCGTTTTCCGTCGTTCCAGTTCTTGACCGGACGGTAATATCCTGTGATACGGCTGTAAACCTCTGCCTCTTTTCCGCAGATCGGGCACGTAAAGTGCTCGCCGGCGAGATATCCATCGTTTGCGCAGACAGAGTAGGTCGGAGACAGGGTGTAATACGGCAGCTTGTAGTTCTCTGCAATCTTCCGTACGAGGGAAGCTGCTGCTTTCCAGTCCGGCAGTTTTTCGCCGAGGAAAGCATGGAATACAGTTCCTGATGTATACAGAGTCTGCAGATCATCCTGAATATCGAGTGCGGAGAAAATATCCTCGGTATAATCCACCGGCAGATGAGAGCTGTTGGTGTAGTACGGGGTGTCTCCTGCATGGCCTGCGGTCTTGATATCCGGCCATTTCTCGCGGTCGTGTTTTGCCAGACGGTATGCGGTAGACTCCGCCGGAGTTGCCTCGAGGTTGTACAGATCGCCGTACTCCTCCTGATAATCAGAGAGGCGTTCTCTCATATGGTTCAGAACATCTTTCGTAAACTGCTGGGTCTTCGGGTCCTCCAGACCTTTTCCAAGCCATGCTGCATTTAAGCCGGCCTCGTTCATGCCGAGCAGACCGATCGTCGAGAAATGATTCTCAAACGTTCCGAGATACCGTTTCGTGTACGGATACAGGCCCTCGTTTAAGAGACGGGTGATAACCTCACGTTTTGTCTTTAACGAACGTGCGGCGATATCCATCATGTGGTCGAGACGGCGGTAGAACTCTTTCTCGTCCTTGGACAGATATGCGATACGCGGCATATTGATCGTGACAACGCCGACCGATCCGGTGCTCTCGCCGGAACCGAAGAATCCGCCGGTCTTCTTTCGAAGCTCACGCAGATCCAGACGGAGACGGCAGCACATGGAGCGCACATCGCTCGGTTTCATATCGCTGTTGATGTAGTTGGAGAAGTACGGAGTACCGTATTTTGCGGTCATCTCGAACAGCAGACGGTTGTTCTCGTTGTCGGACCAGTCAAAATCTGAGGTGATGGAGTACGTCGGGATCGGATACTGGAAGCCTCTTCCGTTGGCATCTCCCTCGATCATCGTCTCGATGAACGCTTTGTTGACCATATCCATCTCTTTCTTACAGTCTTTGTACTTGAAATCCATCTCCTTGCCGCCGACAATCGCCGGAAGCTCTGCGAGGTCATCCGGTACGGTCCAGTCGAGCGTGATATTGGAGAATGGTGCCTGGCTTCCCCAGCGGCTCGGTGTATTCACGCCGTAGATGAACGCCTCGATGCATTTTTTAACCTCGCCGTAGCTCAGGTTGTCCACTTTGACGAACGGTGCCAGGTACGTATCAAACGAAGAAAATGCCTGTGCTCCTGCCCACTCGTTCTGCATAATGCCGAGGAAGTTGACCATCTGGTTGCACAGAACCGAGAGATGTCTGGCCGGGGAAGAAGTAATCTTTCCGTTGATGCCGCCAAGTCCTTCTTTGATGAGCTGCTTTAACGACCATCCTGCACAGTAGCCAGTCAGCATTGACAGGTCGTGGATATGAATATCCGCGTTGCGGTGTGCCTCGGCAATCTCGTCATCATAAATCTCGGAAAGCCAGTAATTGGCTGTAATCGCACCGGAGTTGCTTAAGATCAGACCGCCGACAGAATATGTTACGGTCGAGTTCTCTTTGACACGCCAGTCTTCTACTTTGACGTAGCTGTCGACAATCTCTTTATAGTCTACGATGGTCGATTTCATGTTGCGGATTTTTTCTCTCTGCTTGCGGTACAGAATGTATGCCTTTGCCACCTCTGCATAGCCGCACTGGATCAGCACGTTCTCCACGCTGTCCTGAATCGCTTCCACCGAAATTTTTCCATCCTTAATCTTGGACTGAAAGTCTGCTGTTACGCGCAGCGCCAGCATCTGAAGCATGTCATCGCTGAACTGCATATCTTTTGCGCCGAATGCTTTTCCAATCGCATCGGTAATCTTTTTCATCTGGAACTCTGCAATCGTTCCGTCTCGTTTTTCTACCTGAAACATCGAATCCCTCCTGTTAATTCAACCGTTTCTGCAAGGCTTTTTAAGTTCCGCTCTTTGCAGTGTCTGAACCATATGATAGCAGAGCCTGTTTCTCCCGTCAATAGTAAAAAGTACCATATCTAGTGTCCAATTTTCTAACTCCACTAGATATGGTACTTTCACTTGTGTTCTTCGGCTTCTGTTTTTCGGCCCTGTGCGGCGCTTAACGCAAGGTATGTCCGTTTTTGGGCCCCTCTGCCATACATCTATACTCTCGGGTAGATATCCTTCGGTACATAGGCTTTTACGCGGATGCCCTCCGGCAGATATTCTTCTTCGAGCAGAATTCCGTAGCCGCGGATCAGGGAAATCGTTCCCGCCTTGTCGTACGGATAAAGGCGCTCGATGTAAATTTTGCCCTCCATCATCCAGGAGGAGAGTAAATTTTTGAGGTCTTCGAGTCCCTGTCCCGTTTTGGCAGAGACGGCAAGGCTCGCATCCGCCCGGAAATCCTTTACGATGACCGGATCGAGAAGCTTGTCCTGCTTATTCAGCAGGGTTACAATCTTTTTATCCTCAACTTTGAGTTCCCGCAGCGTATCGTACACCACCTGCATCTGCAGTTCCATCTGCGGATTCGACGTATCCACAACGTGGAGAATATAATCGGCGTACCGCGCTTCCTCAAGGGTGCTGCGGAACGCATCGATCAGATGATGCGGCAGTTTGTTGATAAAACCGACGGTATCGGTCAGCAGAATCTCCTGTCCGTCCGGCAGAGAAAGCGACCGTGTCGTCGTATCCAGTGTCGAGAACAGCATCGCATCTGCCAGAATATCCGATCCGGTCAGCGCATTTAAAAGGCTGCTCTTTCCCGCCGATGTATAGCCGACGAGCGCCGCCACCGGAATTTTCGACCGCTTTCTTCCCTCTCGGAGGAGTTCTCTGTGCTGACGCACTTCCTCCAGTTCGCGTTTTAACTGCGTAATGCGCGCGCGGATGAGACGCCGGTCGGTCTCCAGCTTTTTCTCTCCCGGTCCTCTTGTACCGATTCCGCCGCCCAGACGGGAAAGCGATGTTCCAAGACCGGAAAGGCGGGATGCACGGTATTTTAACTGTGCCAGCTCGACCTGGATTTTACCCTCACTGCTCACGGCGCGCGCGGCAAAAATATCCAGAATCAGCAGCGTACGGTCCATGATTTTGCACTCCAGTGCTTCCTCCAGCCCTTTTAACTGGATCGAGGAAAGTTCATCGTCGCAGATGATTCCCGTCGCATCGCAGGCGCGCACCAGAATTTTCAATTCCTCTAATTTTCCTTTTCCGATGTAGGTTCCCGGATGAATGGCCTCCCGCACCTGTACGAGGCGGCCTTCCACCTTCGCACCGGCAGTGTTTGCCAGCTCCGCGAGCTCATCGAGCGATTCTTCCGCGTTCGCGCCGCCGTTTTCCTGTACGCCGACGAGAATCACGCGCTCCTGTTCTTCTCTTAAATCAAACAATCCAACTTCCTCCGTTTATCGGTTCTGGAGAAACGTATTTTCCCGCTGCGCTTTTGTATTCTCCGGATAGGCTGCCAGAAAATCCGTCATCAGCGACTTCGCGGTATCAAAATCCGCCCGTTTTTCATATGCCACAATCTGATTGAACAGCAGATTTTCTTTTTCGGAATCCTCTGCCGTCTTGAGTCCTTCCTCAATATACGAGAGCGCCCCGTCGGTATCGTTCTCCGCAAGTGCGCAGAGCGCCAGTCCGTTATTCGCTGCAGCCGCAAAGCCGTCCGTCGAAAGATACGAAGAAAACAGTGCTTTCGCCTCGTCATTCTGACCCTCTGAGAGGTAAACCTCTCCGAGCATCTCCATCGCCGCGCTGCTGCCGTCCTTCATCGCCGTCGAGAACGCCTGAACCGCCTCGTCCTGCTCCTCCAGATAGTAGTATACGCAGCCGGCATTATAATAATCCTCGGTCGTCTTCGGCTCGATCTTCGCCGCCGCTTCCAGATAGCGGTCTCCGTCCGCCTTCATGCTGCTCTCCTGATACAGCTCGTAGATATCAAGGCAGAGCTCGTAGCTCTCCTCTGTCTCCACTGCCGCATCAAAATCCACTTTCGCCTGTTCGTAATTCTTCTGCAGGAAGTACGCGCGTCCCCGCAGGAACAGTGCATCAGCATCCGCCTTTTCCTCCTGAATATTCGTGCAGATCTCAATCGCACCGTCGAGGTCTCCGGACAGCACGCAGGTCTCTGCCTCGTAATACATCACATCACGGGAAAATTCCGCGTCTTTGTGCTTCATACTCGAAAGGCTGCTCTTGAAAGCTTCTTTTGCCTTGTCATACTCCTGGCTTTTCATATATGCGATGCCGAGCGACCGGTAGCTCTCCGCCAGACGGTCGCCTGCCTTGACGGCGCCCTCCAGCATCGCAATCGACGTTACGTAGTCCTTCTGTTCCAGCGCCTCGATACCCTTCTTATAAAGCTTTGAATTTTTATTTTCACAGCCGCCAAGCATCATCGCCGCTGCCAGAAAAAAGATTACCAGTCTTTTTTTCATTCTGTCACAAGTCCTTCTTTATGCATTACAGAAACGACCTGGTCGACGTATTTTTCACACGTTGCGTCATCCGGTGCTTCTACCATCACGCGGATCACAGGCTCGGTGCCGCTCTCTCTTACGAGAATACGTCCGTCATCGCCCAGGGCTTCTGCTACGTCTTCTACTGCTTTCTGTACTGCCGGGTTGGCTTTTGCAGCTGCTTTGTTTGCCACGTGGACATTCTTTAAGAGCTGCGGGTAAATCACCACCTCAGCTGTCAGGTTGCTGAGCGGAAGTTTCTTATCCATCAGCACTTCCATTACCATCAGGGAGGTCAGGATGCCGTCACCGGTTGTCGCATGTTTGCTGAAAATGATGTGGCCGGACTGCTCTCCGCCGAGGGAATAGCCGTTTGCCATCATATTCTCGCATACGTATTTGTCACCGACTGCTGTCTTCTCATATTTGATTCCGGCGCGGTCGCACGCTTTGTAGAGACCAAGGTTCGACATGATGGTCGTTACAATGGTGTCCCCGTTTAACTGGCCTTTTTCTTTTAAATATTTTCCGCAGACATACATGATCAGGTCTCCGTCCACGACGTTTCCAAGCTCATCGACAGCGATGCAGCGGTCTGCGTCTCCGTCGTAGGCAAATCCGACATCGAGATGTTTTTCTCTCACGTATTTCTGAAGCTCCTCGATGTGGGTGGAACCGCAGCCGCGGTTGATGTTTGTTCCGTCCGGCTCGTTGTGGATCACATAGGTCTTGGCACCGATCGCATCAAAAACGCTCTTGGCTACGGAGGAAGCACTTCCGTTGGAGCAGTCAAGTCCGACTCTCATGTTTTTGAAAGATTTGGTCGGAATTGAGATCAGGTGCCCGATGTAGCGGTTTCTTCCTGCCGCAAAATCTACGGTGCGTCCGATGTCCTCTCTCGTTGCAAACGGGATCTTCGGTGTTCCGTCATCGATATACGCTTCGATCTGTGCTTCGATATCTGCTTCCAGTTTCTGTCCCATGCCGTTGATGACCTTGATTCCGTTGTCATAGAACGGGTTATGGCTGGCGGAGATCATGATGCCGCAGTCAAAATTTTCGGTGCGCACCACGTAGGATACGCTCGGGGTCGTCGTTACGTGCAGCAGATAAGCGTCTGCTCCCGATGCGGTCAGTCCTGCTACCAGCGAATATTCGAACATGTAGCTGGAGCGTCTTGTATCTTTTCCAATCACAATCTGCGCTTTGTGGTCTTTTCCGAAATACCATCCGAGGAATCTTCCCACTTTATATGCATGCTCTACGGTCAGATCAATGTTTGCTTCTCCACGAAAACCGTCTGTTCCAAAATATTTACCCATGGTAATGCTCCTTTCCAATTTCCGCCCATTCTGGGCAGAAAGCGTGTCTGAAGTTTTTTGCAATCATTCAAACACGCTTTTCTGGTTATTTACTCAAACAGCAAATTTTAGTCGTACAGCTTCTCGCTGTATACGCCGTCCGCAATCAGTTTGCGGAATGCTTCTGTTACGGAAGCTTTGTCTTCCTGATACGTTACACCGAACCACTCTGCGTCGGTCGGAAGAACTTTCACTTCTGCTTTTCCTGCGTGCAGCAGCTCGTCGATGTAGATCGGAAGGAGGTACTCACCCTTCACGTCGCCCTCTTTCTGTGCGGAGAGGAACTCCACAAAGCCTTTCTCCAGAAGATCGATGAACTCCGGCTGCAGTCCCCACATGTTCATGGAAACGAGAGAGTTTTTGTCGATCGGAGCAACGGTTCCGTCTTCATTTGCAACGCCTGCGCCCTCTGCGGTCTTCACGATGTTTTTCGTCTCGTTGACACCGGTCAGGTTTCCGTTTTCATCAACGACGCAGACACCTCTTGTTACACCGCCGTTGTCACTTAAGGTGTTTCCAAGAACGAAGCCTGCCATAGAGATCGGCATTACTTCTTTTCCGTCATGATCCTGTACGAGATAGTCGTGCAGTTTTACGAACGGGTCTTTTCCGTAGTAGTCATCTGCATTGATAACGGCAAACGGCTCTTTGATCAGACCTTTGCAGGCAAGAACGGCCTGACCGGTTCCCCACGGTTTGGTACGGCCTTCCGGTTTGGCAAAGCCGGCCGGCAGATCGTCGAGCTCCTGGAATGCATACTCAACTTCTGTGATTTTGCTGATACGGTCGCCGATGACCTCTTTAAAGTCTTTCTCCAGATCCTTGCGGATGATGAATACAACTTTGTTGAAGCCGGCTTCCAGTGCATCGTGGATGGAATAATCCATGATGATTTCCCCGTTTGGTCCTACTGGCTCGAGCTGTTTGATTCCTTTTCCAAATCTGCTGCCGATTCCGGCTGCCATGATCACAAGTGCTGTTTTCTTCATAGCGTTTCTCCCTTTCTTTTCCCCTGTTTTTATTTTTTCTCTATTCGCAGCGTTTTTTATGCTTCTTCCTGCATGCTGCTCAGCTTTGCGGCCTGATCGGCTGCAATGAGGCTGTCGATAATTTCATCCAGATCGCCGTTTAAAATAGCGTCCAGTTTGTACAGCGTCAGCTTGATTCTGTGATCCGTCACACGTCCCTGCGGGAAGTTGTAGGTACGGATTTTCTCAGAACGGTCTCCCGTTCCGACCTGGCTCTTTCGAAGCTCCGCCATCTCGTCGTGCTGTTTCTGCTGCTCTAAGTCATACAGACGGGCACGCAGAATTTTCAGTGCTTTGTCTTTGTTCTTTAACTGTGATTTCTCGTCCTGGCAGGAAATCACGATTCCGCTCGGGAAGTGGGTCAGACGGACTGCAGAGTCTGTCGTGTTGACACACTGGCCGCCGTTTCCGGAAGCACGGAATACATCGAATTTATAGTCCTTCGGGTCGATCTGAACTTCGACATCGTCCACCTCCGGCA
>CAVBNJ010000052.1:0-11751 GCA_963596755.1 bacterium | reverse complement strand
ATCCTGGGTTGCTCTCGCTACGTCAGCCATGCCGGAATAGAGATAAACGGCACGCACGGAGTGGCCCTGCACTTCATCCTGCTGGCGGACTGGACGGTTGGCCTGATTGTAGCCATATCTCTCTTCGCCCTCCGGGCAGGTCAGGCCGCGCTCAATGTCATAGTAATACGGTTTTGTTCCGCGCTCGTCGATGAAGTATTTCGCAAGATCGAGATATTTCTGCTCGCCGGTCAGATCATAGAGACGCATCAGCGCCATCTCTGCGATCTCGTGGCCCGGATAGCCCGCTTTTTTGCCCTCACCGTGGCCGAGTTTGCTGGCGATGAAGTCTGCGAAACGCTCGGCTGCTTTTAAGAGACGGTCTTTTCCGGTCGCCTGATAGTAGGCTACGGCACCCTCGGTCAGATGGCCGAAGCAGTACAGTTCGTGATTGTCTTTGAGGTTGGTGAAGATCATATCCTCATCGTTGATCAGGTAATAGGTATCGAGATATCCGTCGTCTCTCTGTGCAGCGCAGACAACTTCAATTGCCTCATCCGCTGTTTTTTCCAGCTCCGGATCGGGATGCTGTGTCAGGGAATAGGCTACTGCTTCAACCCATTTGGTAAAATCGGTATCCTGGAACAGCCATCCATAAAATCTGCCGTCCATTTTTCCGTCTTTTCCCGGAAGGGTTTCAAAGGTGTCGAGCGGATATTTGATCGGCACGAATTTGCTTCCTTTTTCTTTTTTCTCTCTCTGAATTTCTCCGGCACGGCGGTAGTTCCGCATACAGAAACTCGGCGCTGCTCCCGGTACGTTATCATTCAGGGCGTTCCACTGGTAAGGGATTACCTCGGTCCGCACGAGCTCAATCTCTTTTTTCCAGAACGCATCGGTTACCTGGACTTTCGCCAAGGATAATGGTTTGCTGAAGTTTTTCTGATCCATTTTTCTGATCTCCTTTTCGTTTTTCTGCCGTCTCTTACGTGTTTGAAAAAGATATTTTTCTTGCTCTCCTCATCCATACGCGTTACACTGATTCTGACGGCTGTTTTCCTGTTTTTCTGTAGTTTTATTTTAGCAAAACGGGCGGCTGTTTGAAATACAAGAATGTTTGAAAAGGTTTGAAAAAGTCATATGATCTCTGTTTTATTTCCGAATGCGAATTGTTTTACGTATGATCTCTGCGGCAAGTTTCAGGCTCCATCCCCGGAGTGGATGCATCTGACGCGGAATCTTGTGAATTTTGAACTGATGGTGGTGACGGAGGGGACGCTCTTTATCGCAGACGAGCGCCGCTCCTACGAGGTTCACCCCGGCGAATATCTGCTGCTGCCGCCGACGGTGCATCAGCATGGATCGAAAAAGGGGAGCTGTGCTTTTTACTGGCTTCATTTTATTCCCGGCATTCCATCCGCACCGATCGTCATCCCTTCTGACCCGACTGCCGGGTCGGTTCTGGATGAGTTTCACGCTGTGCCGCCATCTTCTTACTGCCTTGAGGATCTTGACCCCGCACAGCTTCCATCCGGCTACCCGGAAACGCTGTGCATCCCACGCCAGGGAAAGCTTTCTTCCCCGAACCGCGTCATCATCCTCATGAAGCAGCTCCAGGACACTTCCCTGCGTTTCCACAATGCTTTCCTCAACAACAGCCTGACTGCCGCTGTTCTCGGCGAAATTAACTGTCAGAGTCCGTTCTACCGCACCTACACTTTGGAAACGCAGCGGACGCAGATTCTGCAGGATATCATCAGCTACATCCAGTACCACAGCAGTGAATCTCTCAAGGTTACGGAACTCGCCGCTTATTTCGGATATAACGACAAGTACCTCTCTTCTCTTTTTCACGAGGGAACCGGCATGACGTTAAAGCAGTTCATCCTGAAAACCAAAATGGACAGCGCGATGGCTGAACTGACGGACACGAATCACACAGTTTCTCAGATTGCTTATAATGTGGGGTTTCAGGATGCACATAATTTTTCTACTGCGTTTCGAAAACTCACGGGGATGACGCCGGGGCAGTATCGGAAGAGTTATGAGGCACGGAAGATTTCGTTTGAATAGGGCGGGAGGGTGTGACCCCCAGGCACAGCGGAGCGTCCGCCCCCACGGTGCTGTTTCGGAGGGGAAGAGGCTGTAAGAGGCCAGAAATTTGCTAAAACCGGAACCGGGCTCCGCAAACTCCCTCCGGTCAGACAGTGCTGCGCCCGATTCCAACGCAAATCCCTGCCCTCTAACATCCTTACCCCTCCTGCAAATGCACCGCGGGGGCGGACGCTCCGCTGCGCCTGGGGCCCATATACGTTACGTGAGACGGGAGGTGGGTTCACTGCGTAGATAGATTCACTTATTCTTTAGAAATTTACTGTTTCTTTTAGAAAATAGACATACTTTGCTCACATTTCTTCTCTATACTATATCTCAGATAGTTGATGAACCACTCAAACTATCTCCCCCCTCATTATGAAAGAGCAGCCCGCCCACCCGCGGGCTGTTCTTATTTTTTGCTCTTTTTTCTCCCTTGTCTCACCCCCATCCCCTCCCGTCCTGCGCGCTGCCCAACATCTTTCGTCCTATTCCACTCTACATAGCAGCCGCGCCCCACGTAACGTAGATGCCGGCGGCGGTCGGGATGCTTTCCCGGGGTGCGGGGCATTGGGATGGGCGGTGTGGAGATCCAATAAAAAACAGATGCGGTTCGGCAGGATGCCGCCTGGTGCTCAACACCAGGGGGCAAGGCGCACTGAGACGGGAAATTATCAGAATTTCCTGTCGAATTGCGCCGGTTCCTGTCGAACCGCATCTGTTTTTTATGACGGATCTCCCCGCCCATCCCACGCCCCGCAGCCCGGGAAAGCATCCCGACCGCCAGAGGCCTCACAGCCTTCCGTGGAATCGCATTATTCTTCCGCAGCCTCAATCGCCGCAGTCTCAATAATAAACTTCACGCTTCCATCCATATCACTAGCTTTTCCGCTATAAGAAGTATAAGCGCACTTGTCAGAATTGAGTGCCTGAATCCGATCCAATACATCTCCCAGATCATCCTCAAAGGTACTCTTCAGCTTGCTGGTACCCTCTTCCTCAAACTTCTTGGTACCATCAGCCAGCTCTTTCGCGCCGTCAGCCAGCTCATCAATACCATCCACAACCTTACTGCTTCCCGACTGCAGTTCCGAAGCTCCGCTTGCCAGAGAAGAAGTTCCGTTTGCCAGTGTAGATGCTCCGCTTGCCAGTGTAGAAGCTCCGCTTGCCAGAGTCGATGCTCCGCTGTTCAGCTCAGAAGCTCCGCTTGCCAGAGAAGAAGTTCCGTTTGCCAGTGTAGATGCTCCGCTTGCCAGTGTAGAAGCTCCGCTTGCCAGAGTCGATGCTCCGCTGTTCAGCTCAGAAGCTCCGCTTGCCAGAGAAGAAGTTCCGTTTGCCAGTGTAGATGCTCCGCTTGCCAGTGTAGAAGCTCCGCTTGCCAGAGTCGATGCTCCGCTGTTCAGCTCAGAAGCTCCGCTTGCCAGAGAAGAAGTTCCGTTTGCCAGTGTAGATGCTCCGCTTGCCAGCTGAGAAGCTCCGCTCGCAACCTGAGAAGCTCCGCTTCTTAAGCTGCCGCTGTTTGCAGACAGTTTCGCAGAACCATCACTTAACTGGCTGCCCAGCTGTCCAAGACCTGCGGTCAGCTGCGTTGTGCCGCCCTGCAGCGTCGTAACACCATCAACCAGCGTCGATGCATTTGCCTTCAGCTCACTTGCACCGGAAAGCAGCGTATCATTGTAAGCACTCAGCTGCGTAAATCCTGCATTCAGTGCATTAATACCTGCCGTTGCCTTTGCAAAACTCTCATTCGTGCTGCTGTACAGCTGGCTCACACCTGCTGACAGAGTTCCGATACCCTTGTACAGAGCACTTCCGCCCTCATCCAGCTGTGCCACACCTGCGGTCAGCTTCTGCATAGCGCCGAGGTTCTGCTCAACAACTGCCTTATTGTCGGTAATCGTCTGCATCTGTTTCTGCATCGTCTCAAGCTGCGGCATCAGAGCTGCAACCGTCTTCTGCAGATCGCTGTACTGGCTCTTGATATCACTCATCTTCTGCTGCATTGCAGACAGACCAGAGAGATCCGGGCGTGTAATTTCAAAGTTCAGTTCCGGAAGCGTAATCTGCGGAGCTGTAACCGGAGTAACCGAAACCGTTCCGGCAGAAGCAGAAACGCTGACCGTTCCGATCTGATTTCTTGCTTTGCTTAAAGAATCTGCAAGTTCTGTATTTCCAGCACTCTTAGCTGCAGAAATCTGTGCATCCAGTGATGCTGCTGCAGCAGAGAGCTGATCATTTGCCTGTTTTGCTGCATCAGCGGATGCCTGGCTTGCTGCTTTATCAGCTGCGCTCTGTGCTGCTGCTGTTGCTTCCTGATTCAGCTGATCTGCTGCTCCGTTTGCCCAGGTCTGAACCTGCGCAGCCAGCTCCGTTCCCATCTGCGTAGCCTGTGTTGTGATCTGTGCTTCCAGACCGCTTAAGTAGCTCTCAAGTCCTTTGGACAGTGTATCCATCTGGCTCATCAGCTCATTGCCGTTTGACATCATGCTGTCGATGGAACCTGCGATTGTGGTGTTCAGAACCTCGGAGAGTGCTTCTGTCTCAGAAATCAGAGTAGAACCGGTGCTGGTCATGCCGTCTACCATCGTCAGAAGGCTCTGTACATCGGTGCTCTGCAGCTGCTCGTTCAGACTGGTCAGTCCTTCGGAAAGCTGTTTTGCGCCTGCTAAAATATCATTCTCATCTTTTCCGTCCAGTGCTGCATTTAATGTAGCGATTGCACTGTTTACCTCGGTCAGTCCGTCTGCCAGAGGCTGCAGCTGCTCAGCGCCTGCTGCGAGCTGTTTCTCACCTGCAATATAAGAATCAACGCCGTCGGAAAGCTGTGTTGTTCCGTCGGTGTACTGTTTTACGCCGGCAACAACTTTATTCACACCGTTTACATACTCGGTTACGCTTCCGGTCAGCGCGCCGTTCTTTCCAAGATAGGTCTGGATTGCTTTGTTCAGTGTGTCAGCTCCGTCGGTGTAGGAATTCACGCCGCTTGCCAGAGAAGAAGCTCCGCTGCTTAAGGTGGATGCTCCGTTTGACAGGGTAGCTGCTCCGCTGTTTAAGGTGGATGCTCCGCTGTTCAGGCTGGAAGCTCCGTTTGACAGGGTGGATGCTCCGCTCGCCAGAGTTGATGCTCCGCTTGCCAGAGTGCCTGCTCCGCTGTTCAGCTCATCAGCACCGTCTTTTAAGGTTCCGATACCGTCATCCAGTTCTTTATAGCTGTCTTTTAAAGTATCCGCACCCTCGGACAGTGCCTGGGAACCGTCAACCAGCTCCATTGCTGCGTCTTCCAGATCGTTCAGTGCATCCTTCAGATCATCGTATCCTGTGATGTTGTCGGTATCAATGCTGTCCAGTACATCATCCAGTGCAACGGTGAAGGTAGAATCCATGGAGAAGTTCTCCACATCTGCTGTGATCTCCAGGCTCTCCGGCAGTTCAAAATCGCTGTCGCCGGATACCAGATCTTCCAGAGAATCGGAGTTTAATCCCAGGCTTTCTTTCAGTCCCGGCATACCGAATCCGATTACAATATTTCTGCTTCCGTCGGAAATGACTTTACCATTGTCGATCTTGACATTGGAGAAAGTATCCTGTGAAAGAATCATTCCGGTCATCAGAACGAATGGGGTGTACATTGTCTCTTTCTTGCCGTTGATATCAACCGTTGTCTTGGTGTTGTTCGTATAATCAACTTTGATTTTCAGTTTTCCGCTCTTTCCAGCCAGGTCTTCCGGTTTCATTTCCTTGCCGTCCAGATAATACGTAAATTTCACAGAAACCGGAAGTTCTTTTGTAGAAGTTCCCTGATAATAGATATCCTCGCCGTCGGTCTGCCAGGTCAAGCTATTTCCGCTCTGGGTGAACTCCTCATCACCTTTGACGTTTTTGATGTCTTTCAGTTCGCTCTCGTCTTTCAGATTTTTCTCTGTTCCGGCGTTCTTCAGCCAGTTGGATACGGTGATCTGATCCTCCGATCCGTCTGCGTTTGCATTTACATATACGGTTTCTTCTTTGGAAACCGCTGTGTCCTCTCCTGTCGCTGCATAAACCGGAGCAGCTCCCATAACAGCAGCCATACCAACAGCAAGACCAGACATCATTTGTTTTTTCAGTTTTCTGTTTCTATTCATCGTGATAAACTTCCTTTCTGTGGTTTTATAATGGTTTTTATAATGAAATCCAGGATCATAAGAGAAGTAAAACCCGCTCGGATCAAAATGCTGCGGGATACCGTTTCCCTCTGATCGAGAATGTTTTTCCTATGTTTTTTCCATGTCTTTCAGTCATCTAATGTTATAACGCAAAAATGACTCTTAGTCAACATTAAATACTGCACAAAATTGACGAACGGTCATTTTTTTCTTCGTGCATAGTCACAAAAATGAGAAAAATCGTCATTTTCCCTTTGACGTTTCCATGTATGCTCCCTATAATTATAATTAAGATAATTACACACGATCTGACATTTTTCAGGAAAGGAGACTCTCTGTGGGAAAAATTGACAACAATAAACAAATGAAACGTGAGTCCCTTCTGGACTCTGCTTTCTCGCTCTTTATCGACAACGGCTTCAACAAAACATCCATCTCGGATATCGTGAACAATGCCGGCGTCGCAAAGGGAACATTCTATCTTTATTTCAAAGATAAGTATGATATTCGAAATCATCTGATTGCACACAAGGCAAGTCAGGTGTTTCAGGCCGCCTATGCAGATCTGCTGAGCCACCCGGATATCCAGGATTTTGAAGAACAGGTGCTTTTCATCACCGACAATATCCTCGACCAGTTTGCTGCCAACCACAGCCTCGTGACACTGATTTCCAAGCATTTAAGCTGGGGTTTCTTCAAAAATTCCCTCACCTTTTCCCCGTTCAGCGACGCACCGGCCATCTACACGATCTATGAATCCCTGCTCGGCCACGCAGCGTATACGTACCGCTCGCCGGAGCTGATGTTTTATATGATTCTGGAGCTGGTAAGCGGGACGAGCTACAACGCCATTCTGTATCAGCAGCCGATACCACTTGAGGAATTAAAACCGGAGCTTTACGATGCCATCCGTGGTATCTTCAAACAGTTCCGCGGCCGCAAAAAGCGGAAACCGGCAGAAAACGCAGAAAAGACAGTTTCGCCGGCGCAGCCGTCCGATCAACAGACACCATTAAGCGCAGCACAATAAAAAATACTTTCGCGGAATCTTCCAACCAAAGAAACCACGAAAGTATTTTTTTACTGCCGAATTTGATTATGCCTGTGTTTCCAGATACTCCCCGATCCGCCGTTCCATCGTCGGCACAAGCCACTCGGCATAGCCGGCTTTCATCGGATGAATCGGGTCCTGCAGGTACAGTTTTCGTTTTTCTGGTGTCACGCTGTTGATTCTCTCATCATTCCAGAAATCGATCACACCGATCTTCCACTTCTCCTGGATTTTCAGAAGCGCCTCCACCATCTTTGCGTACGGCTCGGAGTCGTACTGCGGATTTGTGTAGAACATCACCGGACAGTGCCACGTTTCTTTTGCGTAGGCGATGATGTATTCGATCGCGCCGCAGACCGTCTTGACATCGAAGCTGTCCAGATCATACGAGTCCGAAACTTCGCCGAGCGGGCTGTTCCGTGTTGCGTCGTTTGTGGAGAGCTGGCAGATGAACAGATCCACCGGGCGGGACGGATCCAGGTTGTCGCGCATGCGCTCGATGTAGGAATCTCCGCCGTTGTCGATCAGTGTCGTTCCGTTGACGGCCTCCTTGATGCAGGTACAGCTGTCCTTTTTGGCTATGTACTCCGCAAACGAATTGTTGTGGGCCGCAAAGCCTTTCGTCACGGAAGATCCCAGAAAGACAACCGTTTTTCCTTTTAACGGGCTCGTCTTTTTGAATGGAATCCGGGAAACATCGTACTTGACGGAGTTTCCTTTTTTAAAGTAACCTGTTTTCTTGTTCATTCTATATACGCCGCCGGCGGCTAAGGCTGCGCCTCCTGCTGCCAGGATTCCGGCTATGATTTTTGCATCCATGGGTAAACCTCCATTGTCTGAGTCAGTACATCTTGCAGGATCCTGTCGGATCTTTTTTCGAATACCCCTATCTTACATCATTTTTTCGAAAATGCAAGTAAACTTTGTTGTCGATTTTGTTCCGATTTTGTTAACAAAATCCGGCTTTTCTGTGTCTGAGTCGAATCTGCGGCGATTCTGTCGAATTCTTTTGCCGCTTCTTGTCCAAAAAGATTGACTCTCAAGTGTACTTGAGTGGTATAGTGATGGTAAGATTTTATTTCATCACAAAGGAGAATTCTGCCATGAAAGAAACGGTTTTAGGCAATCATCTGCGGAAAGTTCCTTCGATTGCGGTCGGATGCATGCGGCTTTCCGAAAAATCGAAGGACGAGATGAATCATTTTATCCACTCTGCGCTGGAACAGGGCGCGTATTTCTTTGATCACGCGGATATTTACGGCGGCGGCATGAGTGAAACGGTTTTCGGTGAGGCATTTGCCTCCGATCCTTCCCTGCACCGCGAGGATGTTCTGATCCAGTCGAAATGCGGTATCCGTCAGGGCTTCTATGATCTTTCAAAGGAGCATATTCTGGAGTCGGTCGACGGTATTTTAAAACGGCTTCAGACCGATTATCTCGATCTTCTGCTGCTCCACCGGCCGGATGCGCTCGTAGAACCGGAAGAGGTTGCGGCGGCGTTTGATGTTCTGTTTGAAAGCGGAAAGGTCCGTCATTTCGGCGTGTCGAACCACAAGCCGATGCAGATTGCACTCCTGCAGAAGTATGTCCGCCAGCCGCTTGCTGTCAATCAGGTGCAGTTCAGCATTCCGGTCTCGAATCTCGTTGCGAACGGCATGGAAGTCAATATGGAGACACCGGGTTCGGTTGATCACGACGGAAGTCTGCTCGACTACTGCCGTCTCCACGACATCACACTCCAGGCGTGGTCGCCGTTCCAGATGCCGTCGTGGAAGGGATGTTTTCTCGGAAGCGACGAGTATCCGGAGCTGAATCAGAAAATCCGCGTGCTGGCTGAGAAATATGGGGTCAGCGATACCACGATTGCGGCGGCGTGGATTTTACGCCATCCGGCGAATATGCAGCTGATCACGGGTACGGCGAGCGAGAGTCGTCTGAAAGAGATTATCGCGGCATGTGATCTTTCACTGACGCGCGAGGAGTGGTACGAGCTGTATCTGGCGGCAGGCCATCCGCTTCCGTAAATTTTCTGTCTGAATTTCAAAAAAGCATTCCTTTCTGATCCTCATTTCTGTCGATCAGAAGGAATGCCTTTTCTTTTCTTATCTTATTTTTTCAGAATCAGATCTCACCAACCAGATATCCCTGTTTTCCGTCGCGCAGGAAAATCGGCAGTGTCTCGATCGGAGCGTCGATTTCGTAGGATTTTCCACCCTCGTAAACATCACCGGTATTAGCCAGTGTCCAGGATGCGCCGGCCGGCAGATAAACGGTACGGCTCGTTGCTTTCGGCTGAACGATTGGTGCGACGAGGATATCGGAACCGAACATGTAAGCATCGGAGATATCCCAGCATGCTGCGTCATCCGGGAACTCGTAGAACATCGTTCTCATGACCGGTGTTCCTTTTTCGTGTGCTTCTGCCATCAGGCTTCTCGTGTAATCACGCATTTTCTCGCGGATGCCGATGAATTTCGTCAGAATCTCATAGTTCTTTTCGCCGAAGCTCCATACCTCGTTGTCTGCTCCGGTTCCCTCACGCACTTCGCCTGCTTTGTTGATGATTTCTTCTCTCGGCAGACGGTTTCCGTGAAGACGCATAACCGGGCAGAAGGTGCCGAACTGGAACCAGCGGACGAGCAGTTCCTGGAAATCCGGATCGTCGGTCACGCCGCCGTGGAATCCGCCGATATCGGTTGTCCACCACGGAATACCGCACAGTCCCATGTGGAGGCCCGCGCAGATCTGTTTGCGGAAGTCCTCGTAGGTCGAGAAAATATCACCGGACCAGACAAGTGCGCCGTATTTCTGGCTTCCGAGCCATGCACAGCGGACAAGGTTGACGATGTCCTCCTGGCCGCTTTCTTTCTGACCTTCGTAGAACATGCGGGAATACTCTCTCGGGTAAATGTTTCCGATCTCCTCTACCGGGCCTGCGGCATAGCGGTAGCACTCGTACTCGTAGGTCGAGAACTCCGGCTCTGCCTCATCGAGCCAGAAGGTGCGGATGCCGAGATCTGCATAATTTTTCTTTACTTTTTCCCATACATACTTTCTCGTTCTCGGATTCGTCGCATCCAGGAACACGTTATTTCCATGGAACAGCATCTGCACGTCGATGCCGGCGTTGCTCTTGACGAGGAGTCCCTGCTGTTTCATTTCTTCGTAATTTTCGCTTCTCCAGTCGATCTGCGGCCAGATGGAAACCATCGTCTCAATGCCCATCTCATGCAGTTCATCGATCATTGCCTTCGGGTCCGGGAAGTATTCTTCGTCGAAACGGTAATCACCGCATCTTGGCCAGTGATAGTAATCGATGACGAAAACATCCAGCGGAATGCCGCGTTTTTTATACTCGCGTGCCACATTCAGAACCTGCTCCTGGTTGTAGTAGCGCAGTTTGCACTGCCAGAAGCCAAGGCCATACTCCGGCATCATCGGGACTTTGCCGACGGCATCTGCGAAATGCTCTTCGATCTCAGATGGAGTATCACCTGCCGTTACCCAGTAGTCAAGCTGTTTTGTGGTGCGCGCCAGCCATTCGGTTGTGTTCGTTCCGAAATGAACTTCGCCGATCGCTGCATTGTGCCACAGGAAGCCGTAGCCGAGGCTCGATACGTAGAACGGAATGCTCGCCTGCGAATTGCGGTGCGCCAGTTCCAGATTGCAGCCTTTCAGGTTCATTCTCTCCTGCTGATACTGACCCATGCCGTAGATCTTCTCATCCGGGTTGGAATCGAAGGATACTTTCAGCTGATAAGCGCCGCCCTTTAATGCACGGTAATCGTGTGCACGCAGGCAGAGTGCTCCGCCGTTCGCGATCTCAGAGAGCAGAACCTCGCCCTTCTGATTTAAAAACGTAATCCGAAGCTTCTGTCCCCACGGCTGAACCTCGAGAACCGCCTGGATTTTACCATTTTTGATCGTCGCTTTCAGCTCGTCCACCAACTCAATCTCCGCTTCCACCGGTTCCGGATCGAGCAGTGCAATGCTTCCCTCTTCAATCTCCGAGAGAACCGTACCTCTCACCCGAAGACTGTCCTTCTGCCACGGCTCCACCCGAACCGTCTCCCCATCCTGCCGGAAAATCAGCGCATTTCCCTGTTTCTCAAAATACTGCATAAAAACCTCCCTTTCCAACCCCGCTGCCTCATACGCGCATGCGGGCTTTGTTGTTTTCGTTTGCTTTCTACTTAGCATTATACTAACATTTCGGGCAGAATACTTGATCTTAATTTTCATGTTCTAACACTATTTTGATCTTTTTGTTTTTGGAGTTCAAAAATTTCTTTCCATCTCACGGCTCTTTCCTTTTTCCCTGCCATCCTGTATAATAAATGTATTTCACATGTTTCAAGGAGGTTTTTACAATGAAAAAGCATCTATCAACACGAAGTCTGATGCAGCTTGGCTCGCTCATTCTCGGCAATGGGCTGCTGGCGTTTGCTGTTGCGGCGTTTGTGTCGCCGTCCGGGATTATTA